>CANIEC010000027.1 GCA_947466085.1 Rhodospirillales bacterium | reverse complement strand
TACGACGGTCAGCTCGAAGATCGTCGAGAACCAGTACGATCCGCTCAGCATCGGGCGCCAGCAGGCCGGCATTCCGACGCAGCAGGCGGCGGCCACCTTGTCCTACAACGACCCCCGCGGCTGGCGCGCCATGGCGCGTTTCCGCTGGATTGGGCAGTCGTGGGGCGACAATGACAACACGCTGCCGCTCAGCAGTTTTACCGTGACCGACCTCTCGGCGGGCTACAACTTCCAGGGCAAGGCTGAGGCGTTCGTGAATGTCCAGAACCTGTTCAACCAGTATTACATCGCGGACAATTCGGGCCTTAATCCACCGCTGCAAGGCACGCCCTTCAGCATCTTTGCCGGCCTGAAGGCGAAGTTCTGATGCGCGCGATTCTTGCCCTGCTGGTATCCCTGACGGCGCTCCTGCCGTCGGGGGCGTCCTATTCCCAGACACCGCCCGTGGCGACGTCCGCCGACCAGGTGGCGGCGATTCACCGTTTGCTCTCCAGCACGTTCGATAAACCCGAATCGCGCCTGTCCCTCGATCCGATCGTGGTCGAGGGAAACGCGGCCCTCGTCGGATGGATACAGGGCAACCTGGCCGGCCGCGCCTACCTCCGTGACAGGGATGACCATTGGGTCATCGTCGCCAACATCACCGGCATCGAGTTCACGCCGCCGATCAGGATCCTGGGCTTCGGCCTGATACTCCTCGTCCTGTTGGTCGGCCTCACCGAGAGGACGAGCGAGCACGGCAACGGCCGATAGCGACGACGACGCGGCGGCGGCGTCAGTCGAAGCCGACGTACCTCACGAACTCCTCGGCCGGCGTGCGCTCCGAGCGGACGGCGTTGGCGGGAAACGCATCGTCGGGATAGCCCAGCGCCACACAGGTCATGATGGCCTCGTCGTCGGGGATCTGCGCCACCTCGCGTACGATGTCGGAGCGGGCAATGCCCTGCCCGTTCACCACGGCGCCGATGCCGCGGTCCCATGCGGCCAGCACGATGCCGTAGCACAGCGCGCCGAGATCGAAGTGGCAGGTGGCGCCGGGATCGAGCACGCGGTCGTAGGTCAGCACCAGCGAGACCGGCGCGTCGAACTGGCGGAAGCCGCGCAGCACCCAGTCCTGGCGCATCGCCTTGTCGTCGCGTGCGATGCCCATGGCCGCGAACAATTGCTTGGCGATGTCGACCTGACGCTGGCGATGGGCGCCCTGGTAGGGGCCGTGGGTGAAGATGTCCCGCTTCGAGGGCTTTCCCGCCGTCATCTCTTCCATGTTGCGCCGGCGCACCTCGTCGAGCGGCCTACCGGTCAGGACATGAACGTGCCAGGGCTGGCTGTTCATCGACGAGGGCGCGCGCTTGGCGTCCTCGATGATCGCGGCGATCACCGACTTCGGCACCGGCTTCTTCGCGAAGCCGCGGGTGCTGCGGCGGCTGTGCACCAGCTCCTGGAAGTCCATTTCGTCTCCACGTTCACTGTCCTGAGACAGGATAGCAGGCGTATCGGGTTCGTGAACCGCGGGCAGGCCGCCGGTTTCGCGCGGCGGCCTGCCCGGCCTCGAGCGAGAGGACCGTACGCGTTGACTCCCCAATTTACGCCTGGGTAGTGTATCTTTGGATTATACAACCGAAATCGGCTTGGGGGAGCGGATGAAAAGGCGATCATTTTTGGCGCTTGGGAGCGCCTGTGCAGTTTGCGGTTGTGCCGGCGCGGTGCACCAGCTTCCGCAGGTCAGCGACAGCCATCTCAGCCTCGCCCAAAGCGAAGTTCAGGGCGCCGGAGGCCCACCGCCGCGCCGGGCGCTTACGGACGAACAGGTGGACGAGATCATGCGCTCCGCCCTTGCCCGCATCCGGCCGCCCGCCGACCGGATGTGCCGCGAGATGAACGTCGGAGTCTGCGACTGGCGCTTCACGGGGTCGGCAAACCGCTCGATGAATGCCGGCGCGGGCGCCAATGGCCTGATCTTCGTCAATCGCGGCGTAGTCGAATATGCATCGAACGAGGACGAAGTCTGCCTCGTGTTCGCGCACGAGATCGGCCACCAGGCGGCGAATCACATCGCCACCAGCCAGCGCAACCAGATGACGGGCGCGCTGATCGGCGCGATCCTGCTGGGCGCGGCCGGTGCGGCGGCCTCCTATCGCAGCCCCTATGCCAGTCAGGTGACGCGTTCGGCGATGGATACCGGCGCCAACCTGGGCGGCGCGGTCGGCCGCATCTCCTTCTCCAAGGAGCAGGAGCGCGAAGCCGACTATCTCGCCGCGGTGATCCTCTATCGCTCGAACGTCGACCTCGACAAGGCGCGCGGCATGCTGGTCACCCTGGCCCGTTCGTCGGGCCGCCGCGACACCGGCATGCTCGACACCCATCCGGCCGGCCCCGACCGCCTCGCGAGCTGGGACCGCGCCGTTGCCGAGATCCGTGCATCGCAGGGCGCATTGCCGGCCCGCGCATGAACTGCTCCCGTCGCGGCGCCACCGGCTCGCGAACCATAGCGGAAGGTGTCACGTTTGCGCCGGGCTCGGTGTCCTAGGCGTCTTTGTCATCCTCGTCGCCTTCGACGTCTCTGATCGAGATCGCGTCGGCAAAGCGCTTGGCGACGGCGGGAAGGCCAGCCTGCTCGGCCGCACGCAGGCCCTCGCGGTTGGCGTTGAGGCGCGCGAAGCCCTCCGCCGGCGCAGCGGCCAGTGCCCGCTGGATGAGGTCGATGGCCTCGATGTACTTTTTCTGCCCACGCAGGGCGACCGACACCTTGATGGCGTCCTCCAGGCTGCTCATGATCGCTCCTCCCGATGCAAGGGTCTGAACGGCGCCGGCACAGAGAAGTTGCCGGGCCCGGGTCACCCGCCGAACCAAGCACGGACCATTGCCCTACACAAACCCACGGTCCCTCACCGAAACGACGCAATCGCCCGCCATAGCGCACCTCATTCGATATTTGCGGGAGGGGCTCTTGTCCTTGAAGCGACACATGCTGTGCGCCTTGCTGGTGATGGCCTCGTCCACCGCCGCTTTTGCCGCGAACGACGGCGTCCCCACCGCGACGCCGGGCGGCCCACCGGACACCACGCAAGGTGCGGTCCCCGCTCCCCTGCAGACCGGCGCTTGTCGCCAGGCCAAGGCCAAGTCCCGTCCCCAGCTCACCGCCGAGCAGAAGGCGGAACGCAAAGCCGCACGGCAGGTCATGCAGGCCCAGCATGCGACGCAGGGCACGGCTCACGGGATCCCGCAGGCCCACAAGCCGCGCCCGGCGAAGTTGCCGCTCTGCTGAAGGACGCCTGAGAACGGATCAGAGTTGCGGGAACAGCCGCGGTCCCCGCGTATAGGGGATGACCACCGCCCCGGGTTGCCGTTGACCATCTGGTCGGCCGTTTCCATCAGCGCGGTCGGGCTTATTGGCTTCGTGATCAGCGGCCGCAGCGCGAGTTCGTGCGGCAGGGTGTGCCTATGCCTTCGGCCTGCCGGGAGCGGGGCAATCGCACCTGATGTTTTCCGTCGTCTCGACCGAGGGCCGAAAGCCCGAGTAGAGAGACTTTGTTTCCAGTTGAAGCCGTCAAATCGAGGAGAAGAGGTCCCTCCACTCCGCTTCACTTAGGTCGGCACGATGGGGAAATAGCCAAGTGCGATAGACCTGCCCTGCGGGGCAGAAAAGACCGTCGATCAGGGGCCCGAGACGATGATCAGCACGGAGATGGGATGCACCTGGGCGCCGAACGGCCCAACCACCGCGCGCAGCGACTCCACCGGATCGCGCAGGTCGTAGAAGCCGGAGAGGCGCTGGCGCAGGAGATTGCCGTCGGTCACGACGATCCAGCCGCCATGGTAGCGGCGCAGATGGGAAATCGCCTCGCCGACGGTCGCCCCATCGGCGTACAGCCTGTGGCGCCGCCAGGCCCCCGCCTCGTCAGGAGAGACAGGGCCCTGTTCGATCGTCCCGTCGGCCCGGGCCACGATCTGCTCGCCAGCCTGCACCTGCCGCAGCACCGGTTCCATTGTTCCCTGCGCCGTTTCCGCGGGCGGCATCCTGACCTCGACCGATCCCTGCACGACCGCGACCGCGACCGCCCCGTCGGCGAGCCGGACGTTGAAGGCCGTGCCCGTGACGACGACCGACACGCCGCCGGCCTTGACCGTGAAGGGTCGCGGGTCGCCGGGCTTCACGTTGAAGAACGCTTCCCCCGAGCGGAGCTTCACCAGCCGGCCGGACTCGCTGAATTGCTCGTCGAGGGCGCTGGCGGCTCCCAGCTCGACGAGCGACCCGTCCGGCAGGTCGACGGTGCGGTGCTCGGCCGTGGTCGTCACGTGATCCACACCGAAGCCCATCACGCGCGAGGGCAAGTAGACGGAAAGCACCAGCACCGCGAGCAGCGAGACAGCCACCATCGCCCAGCGCGGTCCGCGGGCCGGTCGCGACGGGCCGCGCGACAGGCGCCTGCTCTCCCTTGCCCGCCGAAAAAATTCCCTGTCCGGCCTGCCTGCCGCCATCTTCCACTCACCCGAACCGGCATCGATGTTGAACCATGTCCCACCATGGACGATCAGCCGGTGAATCATTCCCGGCCCTGTTCTATGCCAAGATGAGGCGTCGGTCGATGACAGCGCGAAGGCGGAGCGCTCGCGCCGTCTCACCAGGCATTGTTGCGCTGACGCGGAATGCACTACTCTGCCCGAGTTCGAACCAGGGGCGAAAATGCCGAACGATCACGACCACGATCATCACCATGACCACGAGCACGGGTCCGAGCTGTCGGAGATGCAGCTCCGCGTGCGCGCCCTCGAAACCATCCTGACCGAAAAGGGCCACGTCGATCCGGCCGCGCTCGATTCGATCATCGAGACCTACGAGACGAAGATCGGACCGCATATCGGCGCGCAGGTCGTGGCCAAGGCCTGGGCCGATCCGGAATTCCGCGAAGCGCTGCTCGCCGACGCCAGCAAGGCGATCTCGCAGCTCGGCCTGCAGCAGAAGGTCGGCGACCACCTGATCGCCGTCGAGAACACGCCTACCACGCACAACATGATCGTCTGCACCCTGTGCTCCTGCTATCCGTGGGACCTGCTGGGCCTGCCGCCGGCCTGGTACAAGTCGGCGCCCTACCGCTCCCGCACCGTCAAGGAGCCGCGCAAGGTGCTGGCCGATTTCGGCGTGACCTTGCCCAACGAGACGAAGGTGCGCGTGTGGGACTCGACGGCCGAGACACGGTTCATCGTGCTGCCGATGCGGCCCGCCGAAACCGAAGGCTGGTCCGAGGAGAAGCTCGCGTCGCTCGTCACCCGCGATTCGATGATCGGCACGGGCTTTCCGAAAGCGGCCAACGAGGCGACGGCATGAACGGCGTGCACGACATGGGCGGCATGGACGGCTTCGGCAAGGTTGCGCCCGATCTGCACGAAGTCCCTTTTCACGCCGAGTGGCAGGCGCGCTCCTTTGCGCTCAACAGGGTCATGGGCTCGGCCGGCGAATGGAACATCGACGTCGGCCGCTATTGGATCGAGACCCTGCCGCCCGCCGTGTACCTCTCCTCCTCGTATTACAGGAAGTGGTTCCTGCGTCTCGAACGCCTCTGCCTGGACCGCGGCCTCGTCTCCGAGGCCGAACTGGCGAGCGGCCGTTCCGGCGGGCCGGGCCGGCCGCTGAAGCGCCAGCCGCTGTCGGGCAGCCAGGCCGGCGCCGCCGTGAGCCGACCCAACCACGACCAGCCGCCCCGCGCGCCGGCCGTTTTCACGGTCGGCCAGAAGGTGCGTACCCGGAAGATCCATCCCCGCTCCCACACGCGCCTGCCGCGCTTCGCTCGCGGCCATGTCGGCACGATCGAGCGCATCCAGGGCTGCCACACCTTTCCCGATGCAATGGTCGAGAAGGGTATCAAGCAGGGCGAATGGCTCTACACGGTGGTGTTCGACGGGCGGGAACTGTGGGGCCCCGACGCCGAGGACGGGACCAGCGTTTCCATAGAGGCATTCGAGCCCTACCTGGAGCCGGCGTGATGGCGTCGGAGATAGAGGCGGTTCGCAGGGCCCTGGAAACCGTTCCGGGCATCCCCTGCGCCGGCGAGGCGCCGGTCTTCGCCGAACCGTGGCAGGCCCAGGCCTTCGCCATGGCGCTGACGCTGCAGCAGCGCGGCGTGTTCTCGTGGAACGAATGGGCCGACGAACTCGGCAACCAGATCAAGACCGCCATCGCCCAGGGCGATCCCGACGACGGCACGACCTACTACCGCCACTGGCTGGCGACGCTCGAACGGCTGGTGGCCCGCAAGGGCATCGCCTCCCCGGAGACGCTCGACCGCTACTATCACGCCTGGGATCATGCGGCGGATCGCACGCCGCATGGCCAGACAATCGAACTCAAGGCAGATGATTTTCGATAACTCAGCGAGTCTTCTCAGCGATTGACGAGTACAAAGAGCAGCTCAAGGCGATGCCCGAGCATCACGATCGCCAGGCACGCCCCCGCAGCGCGCTAGCGAGCCGTCCTGTCACGCCCCAGAAAGCGACCACCATCACGCGAGCCGCGACCACCGACCGCCCGGGTCATGTCAGCCCAGGGGCCGAGGCGGACCAGTTGCGGCCGCAGGTATGGCTTCCTCGCATCGCCAATCCCGGCCGCAGCGACCGCCGCTTCATCGTCCGAGTCGGCAGTTCGCTGGTCCATCGTGCTTTTCTCCCGTCAGCGCCGCAAACTTACGGTGTTTTCATGGGACGTGTACAGGCCGGCCCGTGTCCGCAGGCCTTTCGGGATCGTCCAAGAGAAAACTACAGCGGTGACGGCCTCACCGAAGCCGACCTATTGAGACGCCACCGCAAGGCGCACCCGCGGCGCGCTACCACGCCGTCCTGAATCCGAAAGGGAAGCGGCCTCCGTCGGCCGAACCGCGATAACCGACCTTGCGAGTCATGTCAGCCAGCGTGCCGAGGCGGACCAGTTGCGGCCGCAGGTATGGCTTCTTCGTCTCGGCGATTCCGGTCGCGGCGATCACCTGTTCATCATCGGAATCGGCCGTTCGCTGGTTCATCTTGCTCCCCATCACCGCCAGGTGCACCCGCGGCGCGCTAGAAAGTGCCGGTCCTGAATCGCTGCGGGAAGCGGCCGCCGTCGGCCGAACCGCGATAACCGACCGTCCTGGTCATGTCGGCCAGGGTGCCGAGGCGCAAGAACTGCGGTGGCAGGTAAGGCTTCTTCGTCCAGGCGATCTCGGCCGTGACGCTCGATTCTTTATCGCCCGCGTCGGCAGTTCGCTGGTTCATCGTGTTTCTTCCCCGTCAACGCATGCATTTTACAGTGTCTTCGCGGGAAGCGCTACAAGCCGCCCCGCGGGCAAGCGCGGCCCAACTGGAAGCCGCTGGTGCAGAGGTCGGGCGCCTTTCGGAATCATCCTGTGAAGCGGGCGACAATGTCGCGCTTTTCCTCGTCGGCCGGAGCCCCTAGAACGGCCTGCCCGGGGAACATCACCAGCAGAGGACAAGCCCTTGAACGGTCGAACGATGGCGAATGCCATCATGATGTCCGTCTCCATCCTGATCGGATTGATCTTCGCCGAAGGCGCCGCGCGCGTGCTGGCGGGGTTGCCCGTCACCCAGCTCGAGCTGCCCGTTCGCCGGGTGAACATCGGCAACGACACGACGGCCGAGCGCCTCGACGACGTGCCGCGCGCGGCTTCGGTGGAACGCGCCTGGTTCTTCAGCGATCCGCCGCCGCTGCCCAACCGCAAACCGGTGCCGCCCGAGGCGATGGAGCTCGACCGTGCCCTTCAGAAGGCGGGCACGCCGTTCCAATCCCCGGAAGCCTTCAAGATCTGGAATTCGGTGCTCGTGGGCGATCCCTGCAAGAGTCCGTTCTTTTCCAACGCGCCGGGCTCGCTCGAACTCTTCGATCCCGAGGATGGCAAGCCCAACCCGCCCTTCCGCTTCAGGCCGAACACCACCTCGCCAATCGGGCTGGTGACCAACCAGTTGGGCTGGCGCGGGGCGCCGATCGATTTCGCACGCGCGCCGAAGACGATCCGCATCGTGTTCGCCGGCGCCTCGACGACGGCGGACACGCACCAGATGCCCTACTCCTATCCGGAGTTCATCGCGCACTGGCTCAACCTTTGGGCGGCCAGGAACCGGCCCGATCTCAGGATCGAGGTCGCCAGCGCGGCCCGGGAATCCATCAACTCGGAGGGAATCGAGTCGATCGTCCGCACCGAGATCGTGCCGGCCCGGCCCGACCTCGTGATCTATCACGAGGGCGGCAATCAGTTCAGGCTGGAGACCCTGGTGGCATCGATGCCCCAGGGCGAAAAGCCTCCGCCACTGAAGCCGCGCGAACCGCCGGGCCCCGCCTGGCTCAACGTGCTGGCGCGCTACTCCGACATCGTGCGCCGCATCCAGACGCTGCGCGCCTCCGACGAGCTGCCGTCCACGGGGCTCGAGGCGCCCAAGCCCGACTACCAGCTCACCTGGCCGAAGAATCTTTCCGAGACCGATCCCGACATCGCGCGCAAGGACCTGCCGGTGTCGCTTCCCCAGATCCTGGGCGACCTCGACCGGATCCAGGCCGACCTGAAGCCCATCGACGCCGAACTCGCGGTCACCTCGTTCCTGTGGATGGTGAAGGACGGGCTGAAGCTCGACCCGGTCCGCAACCGCATGACCTGGGACTATCTCAATCTCTACATGTACCCGTGGCGCTATCGCGACCTCGAGCGGCTGGCGAATTTCCAGAACCGGGTGCTGAAGAACTACGCGCAGGAACGCGGCATCGATTTCATCGACGTCGCCGGCACGATGCCCTTCGATCCCGACCTCTATGCCGACGGCGTCCACACGACCTATCCCGGCACGCGCATGAAGGGCTGGGTCATCCTGCAACAGCTCGTCCCGCTGATCGAGGCGCGCCTGAAGTCGGGCGCCTGGCCAAAACCGCAGCCCGCGATGGACAGTTCTCCGCCCTGGTTCAGAACGCCGCCGCGGCGCATCGAGGTCAGCTGCAAGTAGCGAACGCGAGACGCCGGGGCGCGCGCCACGGCTGCGGCGACCCTGGCGGGCGGCGATCCACGATCAGAAGGCCCTCGCCTCGGCGCCGCCCGGCTTCGGGCTCAGCATCAGGACCAGGGCCCCGAGGGCCGCCGAGACGAGCGAGCCCAGCAGAATGCCGATCTTGACGCCGTCCTGCAGGGCCGCGTTGTCGGGGAAGGCGAGCAGCCCGATGAACAGGCTCATGGTGAAGCCGATGCCGCAGAGCAGCGCCACGCCCAGCACATGCAGCGGCGCCGCGCCGACCGGAGCATCGGCCCAGCCGAGCTTCACGGTCGCGAGCGCGGTGCCCCAGACGCCGACCACCTTGCCGACGACCAGCCCGCCCGCGACGCCGAGCGTCAGCGGATCGATCAGGGCGCTCACGTCGAAGCCGGCCAGCGACACGCCGGCATTGGCGAAGCCGAAGATGGGAATGATGACGAACGGCACGAACCTGGCCAGCGCGTGCTCCAGCCGATGCAGGGGCGAATCCACGCCGCTTTCGTGACCGCCTCCCCTCGCGCGGGTGAGCGGAATGGTAAGCGCGAGGGCCACGCCCGCGACTGTCGCATGGACGCCCGACAGCAGCACCAGCAGCCACAGGACGGCGCCCAGCAGCAGGTAGGGCCACAGCGCTCTCACCCCCAGCCGGTTGAGCGCCAGCAGCGCCACCAGCACAGCGGCCGCGCCACCCAGTGCGGCGAGGTCGAGGTTGCCGGTGTAGAAGACGGCGATGATCAGCACCGCGCCGAGATCGTCGATGATGGCGAGCGCGGTCAGGAACACCTTCATCGAGGCCGGCACCCGGTTGCCGAACAGCGACAGCACGCCCAGCGCAAAGGCGATGTCGGTCGCGGTGGGAATCGCCCAGCCGCGGATCACCTCGCCGTTGTTCCAGTTGAGCGACGCGAAGATCAGCGCCGGCACCGCCATGCCGCCAGCGGCGCAGAGGCCGGGCAGGATGCGCCGCGACCAGGTCGAGAGCTGGCCGTCGACGATCTCGCGCTTGATTTCCAGCCCGACCAGCAGGAAGAACACCGCCATCAGCGCATCGTTGATCCAGTGCGACACGCTGAGCGGCCCGACATAGGTCTTGAGCGCCGTGAAATACACGGCAGCCAGCGGTGAATTGGCAACGATCAGCGCCAGCGCCGCCGCGACCATGAGGACGATGCCGCCCGACGCCTCGTTGTCGATGAAGCGGCGCAGCAGGGTGGGACGCACGTTGGGATTGCGGGCCATGGGTCTCGCCAAGACAAAGGACCGCTGGCGGCCCGACCAGCGCTATTCCCTGCCCGTACCGATGTGCGGACACCCGCGTTCCTTCTGGCCGATGTCGCCCGGAAGGGCAACAGGATCCGGAGGGGCGTGCAATTGCGTGCACGAAAGGTGCGCCTGGAGAATTGCGATGGTCGGGCCCAGCGGCGCCCGGCGACGGACGTTCAGGCGTGGCGCAGCGTGCCGCGCAACTGCTCGACGGTGGACTGCGCCGCCACGATGCGGCCCATCAGGTTGACTCTCCGGATCACCAGGCTGGTGTTGCGCGGATTGACGTTCAGCGCCTTCGACAGATCGTTGAGATCGTCGCGGAGTCGATTGAGATTCGTCTCGAGCTCGGCAAGCTTCCTGTCGTCCCTGCGCACCGGTACCTCGCAAAAACCGCGGTCCGCAGGATATCACGAGGCAGCGGGGCGCCGGCATGGCAATGGGCCGCCCGTTTTGTATCAATCGTACGGCCCGGAGGATTCGAGTCTGTGCAGACTAGCCTCGAAGCCCCCTCTCCCGGACCTTCACCTCATAGGCGAGAGCCCTATTCGACGGGGCGGACCCTCCGGGGCGGCATGGACTGCGCGATTTTGAACTCCTTCCTGAGTTCAGGAATCGTCAGCATGCCCGGGCGCAGCAGCAGGCGGGCGACGCCGGAATTGCGACGGTTTTCCTCGGGCCAGATCGCACGGCGCGCCAGCGCCCGGGAGTCATCGTACTTTCCCGCACGGAGCGCGATGATCGACGCCGCGAGGCAGCGCTGCTCCCATTCGCCGAACGCGCCGACGCCGATCTCCAGCGCGTCGAGGATCTTGGTGATGGCGTCGATGGCCATCGTCTTCTTGTCTTCGGAAGCCAGCCCTTCGGACGAGAGGGCGAGCGATTTACGGAGTGTTTCGATATCGGACATCGGCGTTTCCTAACCCATATGGCGCGGCTGCGCATGAGGTGTGATGTCTCGTCCTTCGCCAGCAGGCTCGCGCCGGCCTGCGAAAAGACGGGAGCCGCCGTTCACGATCTCGCCTTCCGGCCGAGTTCACGGGCCAGGCCGACGAATTCCTTGAGGGCGGCGGAGGGATTGCGCCGGCCGGGATAATAGAGGCAGAGGTCGGCGATCGGCGGTGTCCAGTCGTCGAGCACGCGCACGAAGCGGCCGGCGGCGATGTCGTCGCGCACATCCTGCTCCAGAAAGAAGCCGATGCCCACCCCCTGCAGCACCGCCAGGCGCGCAAGGCTGGCTTCGTCCAGGGTGATCGGCCCGTCAACGTCGACCAGGAGCGTTTCCCCGCGCCTCTCGAAATGCCACCGCAACAGCGCACCGTTGGGCAGGCGGGTGCGGAGGCAGCGATGCCGGCCGAGATCCATCGGCGCGCGGGGCGTGCCATGCTGGCTGAAATAGACCGGGGACGCCACGACGGCATGACGCTGCGGCCGGCCGAGCGGGACGGCGATCATGTCGGCGGGCACCATGTCGGCGCGGCGCACGCCGAGGTCGAAGCCGTCGGCCACGATGTCGACCAGCCGTCCCTCGGTCACGAGGTCGACATGGACCGCGGGATGGCGGCGCAGAAACTCCAGCACCAGCGGCGCCATGATTTCGCGCGCGCCTGATGCGAACGCGCTGATGCGCAGCGTTCCCGAGGGCGTCGACTGCTGCGCGCGGACCGCCTCCATCGCGCCGTGAAGGTCGCGCAGCGCCGGGCCCGCCTGCTCGACGAAGGCGCGGCCGGCGTCGGTGAGCGAGACGCTGCGCGTCGTCCTGTTGAATAGGCGCACGCCCACCCGCGTCTCGAGCTTCGCCACGGCATTGCTCAGCGCCGTCGTCGACAGGCCGAGCGCCCGGGCGGCGCCACGGAACGAGCCCTCGCGGGCGACGGCGAGGGCGGCGTCGAGTTCGCTCAGCCCAACCCCGTTCACTGTGCCCTGTCCCGATTTTCGTGATGGGTCATCCCTTTTTGTCCCACTTATCGGGATTTCCGAACAGGCCTACATCGAGCGGGACAGACACACGCGGAAGGAAACGATCATGAAGCTGCCAGCCCCCGTAAGAAGCTTCTTCGATGCCGACAAGGGCACGCCCGCCAAGGCGCCCCTCGATGCCTTCTCGCCCGACGCCGTCGTCGAGGACGAAGGCCGGACGCATGCCGGTCATGAAGCCATCGGTGCGTGGTGGCGCGCGGCCAAGGCGCAGTACCGCCACGCGGCCGAGCCGTGCGGGATCCGCGAGGAGCAGGATCGCACCCTCGTCCACGCCAAGGTCACCGGACAGTTTCCCGGCAGCCCAGCCCTCCTCACCTTCACCTTCCGGCTCGTGGAGGGGCGAATCGCGGGTTTGAGGATCGGCGCATGAGCGGCTTCCTCCAGTTCGAGGGCAAGCGCGTGCTGATCACCTCGGGCACGCGCGGTGCCGGCAGAGGCCGCGCACCTCATCGCCTTCCTCGCCTCGACCGCGCCGCCAGCATCACCGGCGCGGACTACGTCATCGACGGCGGGACATTCCCGGCGGTTTGACTACCCGGCCAGGGGATCCTCGACCGGGTCGAGCGGCCAGATCGGGCGGCGCAGCTTCGCGTAGGTGAAGCGCGAGGCGTCGGTCGAGCAGAGGCCGCCGGCATCGACCAGCATGACCTCGCGCGCGATCGGCTCGAAGGCGGCGCGGAAATGCTGCGAGCTCTTCACTACCAGCACGTTGCGGCCGAGCGGATCGATGCCCTGGCTGAGGAAGACCTGCAGGTCGATCGTGTGCATGCGTGTCGAGGTCGTGATGACGTCGATGCCGTCGCCGAGGCGCAGCACGGCGGTCGCGCCCAGCGCCACCCGGACGCCGGCGTTCATCGGCCCGTCGTTGCGGAAGTTACCGTCGGAGAGATGCCGCACCTCGGCCGTCGCCTGCACCGGTGCGCCGAGCGACGGATCGGTATGGCCGCCCAGCGTCACCTCGATGCGGGCACCGACGCCCGCCTTCAGCGCCTGCCGCACCGTGCCGGGATCGTAGATCGTGCCGACGGCGACGGTCACGATGCCGGCGTCGAGCAACGCGCGCAGGAGGTTGGGCGCATCGTTGTAGCCGCCGCCGCCGGGATTGTCGGTACCCTCGGCCAGGACCAGCGGCCGGTCGCCGCCGCGGCGCGCGGCTGCCACCGCCTCGTCGATCGAGCGATAGGACGAGGAGAACTCGTTCCGGCGCGCCCACATCTCGGCGATCAGCGCCTCGGCCGTAGCGGCCGCAGAGTCTTCCGCCCCCGGCTCGTGGCTGACGGCGATCGACGGGCCGGCCCACGGGATGTCGGACCAGGTGAAGCCCACCTGGATCGAAACCACGTTCAGCCCCGGCTGCCGCTCGAACTCTTCGGCACGGGCCAGCAGGTCGCGCATGATGCCGGGCTGCGTCGTGCGCCCATGATCGGCGCCCTTCAGCATCGCCGGCTGCACCAGCAGGCAGCGCGGGTTCTTGCGTCCCTGCAGCGCGTCCTCGACGAGTTGGGCCGCCTGTACAGCGCGCTCGTAGCCGTCGACATGGGGATAGGTGCGATAGCTCACCAACGCGTTGGCATGGCGCGCCATCCGCGCCGTGGCGTTGGCATGCAGGTCGAGCGTCGCGACCACCGGTACGTCGGGGCCGACCACGCCGCGCAGCGCCTCGAGCAGCGCACCCTCGGCATCATCCTCGGTCTCGCTGACCATGGCGCCATGCAGCGACAGGCAGACGGCGTCGACCTCTCCGGTCTTCCGCGCCGCGTCGAGGATCAGGTCGCGGATATGCTCCCACGCCTCCTTCGTCAGCCGGCCCGAGGGCGTCGTGTTGGCCGCCACGCCCCACACCGGCTCCCAGCCGTGAGTCTGCGCGGCGTCGATGAAGCCACCCAGCTCGTTCCGCGTGCCGGTGAAGGCGGGCACGATCGCCGCGCCCTCGACCAGGCGCTGGCGGCGGTAATCCTCCAGCGTGGTCGGCAGTTTCGAGAAGGTGTTGGTCTCGTGCATGAACTGCGCGATCAGGACCCGGTTCGTCATGTCGGTATGCTCCCGCCTTACCGCTTCTCGACGTTCCAGAAGACCGTCACCGGCGAGATGACGTTGCCGGTGACGTTCTTGCGGCGCGCCATCGCGCTCGTGTACTGGCCGAGGAAGGCATGGGTCGGCACCTCGGCGGCGCGGAGCTGGATCTTCTCCACGATCTCCTTGCGCTTGGCCTCGTCGGGCTCGTTGGCGAAGGCGCTGCGCAGGCGCACGAGTTCCTCGTCGCACGGCCAGCCGAACGGGGCCTTGTCACAGGTCGCCACGATGAAGCCCAGCGCCAGCGGATCGAGCGCATCCGGCGCCGAGGTCGAGGTGATCAGCACGTTCCAGCCGCCCTTGTCCGGCGCATCCTTCTTGGCGCGGCGCGCGACCAGCGTCTGCCAATCCATCGACTGCATGTCGACCTTCATGCCGGCCTTCTCCATCAGCGCCTTGGCGATCGGCGCCATGTTCGCGAGTGCATAGAGGTCGGTCGAATGCAGCAGCACGACCGGCGTGTTGTCGTAGCCGCCCTCGGCCAGCAGCTGTTTCGCCTTCGCGAAGTCGCTCTCGTACTTGTCGGCGAAGCCCACCGTCGTCTCGTAGGGGCCGCCGCAGATGAACATGGCCTTGCAGACCTGGTAGAACTGCGGGTCGCCGATCACGCCGTCGAGGAAGTCCTTCTGGTTCAGGGCGTAGAGCATCGCCTGCCGGTTCTTGGCATTGTCGAACGGCTTGTGCAGCTGGTTGAAGCGATAGATGTACTGGCTGCCCCACTTGCTGGGATTGATCAGCTCGGCGTTGCGGTCCTTCTTCAGCAGCGGATAGAGGTCGTGCTGCGGCGCCTCGATGATGTCGATCTCGCCGGCCTGCAACGCGCTTACCGCGGTCTGCTGGTCGGGCATGGCGATCCACTCGACCCGGTCGACCTTGGCGATCTTGCCGCCGGCCAGGCCGGACGCCGGCTCGGGCCGCGGCTTGTATTTCGGGTTCTTCACATAGACCGTCTTGTCGCCGGGCTTCCACTCGTCGGCCTTGAAGATGAACGGACCGGAACCGATGAACTCCTTGATCTGGTCATTGGGCGAGGTCTCAGCGACCCGCTTCGGCATGATGAAGGGATTGCCCGAGGGCTTGGACAGCGCCTGCAGCATCACGCCGGTCGGCGCCTTCAGCACGAGCTGGAAGGTCTTCGCGTCGACCGCCTTGGCGTCGGAGAGCTTGCCCCACAGGATCTGGCCCACCGAATCGCGCACCGCCCAGCGCTTGAGCGAGGCCAGCACGTCCTCGGTCGTGACCGGCTGGCCGTCATGGAACTCGAGCCCGTCGCGCAGGGTGAAGGTCCAGGTGAGATTGTCGGGCGTGACGCTCCAGGTCTCGACCATCTGCGGCTTGACCTTGAGGTCGCCGTCGAGCGCGAACAGCGTGTCGTAGACCATGTAGCCGTGGTTGCGCACGATGAAGGCCGAGGTCCAGATCGGGTCGAGGATCTTGAGGTCGGAATGCATCACCACGCGCAGCGTCTTCGGCTGCTGCGCCTCGCCCGCCGCCGGCAACATCAGCGCCACCGCGGCCGCCGCCAGCCAGCCCATCGCCCGACGTCTTGCCATCCCGGCCTCCTCTTCATTCAAGATGAAGGAGGCTAGGGTGCCGTTACGCCGGCTGGAAATTCATTCGGCCCGACGGTTCATTCCTTCACCTCATGGACGGCGCGCGGCCGGGCGGCGATTGCCACGTGCCCGCCGCACGGGGCATGGTGGCCGCCACGCCGCAGGCAGCGGCAGGAGGAGAGCGACGTTGAGGACCTTGGGCAACATTCTGTGGCACATCCCGTTCCTCGGGTTCCTCACCGCGGCCTTCTATTGGCTGCTCGGCCTGGTGCTCACCCTGCTGGTCGTCACCGCACCGCTCGGGCTCGGACTGATGGAGTTCGGCAAGTTCCTGCTGGCGCCGTTCGGCAACGAGATGGTGAGCAAGTCGGACCTCGACATGCCGCAGAACCCGCTGTGGCGGGCCTACTCGACCCTGGTGATGATCCTCTACCTGCCGTTCGGCGTGCTGTTCGTGATCCTGAACGCGCTCCAGGTGTTCGCGCTGTGCCTGTCGATCGTCGGCATCCCGGTCGCGCTCGTCATCGCCAAGTCTCTGGGCACCGTGCTCAACCCGGTGAACAAGGTCTGCGTGCCCTCCGAAGTCGCCGAGGAGATGGCGCGCCACAACGCCCGCGCCGAGATCGACCGCCGCCGCGGCTGACGCTGCGAAACATGCGAATCGCTTGGGTGGCGAAGCGGCGCGTGGGCTGAACTTGCCGCGATGGGTGAAGACCTGCCCTTGAATTGCCGCGTGGCATCGTTAGATTTTCGCTGGCATGCCCTTTCGTCGCTTCCTCGCACCACTGCTCGGCACCGTGATCCTTGCGATCACGGCGTTCTTCGGCGCGGGCGTGGCAAGTGCGCATCCTGGCCACGCCCATGCCCACGGGCCCGCCAACGCTGCGACCGCTCCGGTACAGATCTCACCCGCCGTCGAGGAGGCCGCCGTTCCAGGGTCGTCCGGGGCGATGGGCATTGAGGCGCTCCTTGAGGCTGACGCGGCGACGCCGATGAGCTTCGACGTCGCCGTGAACGACTGGTCCGGGCGCGAGCAGCCCGGCACCGGCTGCGTTGGCATGTGCTGCGACAATACTCACTGCGGCGGGTGCCTGAAGATCGCATTCGGCAAGGCCTCGCTGCCGGCGCCGCAGCTCGGCGCCTGGTTGCCGGCCTCCGCCGAGGCACGCAGGCTCACCGGCCGGCTGGCCGAAGGTCCGAAAAAGCCCCCCAGAACCTTCATCTGATCTGCCTGCGCGCGCTCCTGCGCGCCGGATCACGATGAAGGATTGCTTTCATGTTTGCACGTTCTGCCGCCGCGCTCGCGGTGGCCCTGTCGTTCGGCATCGCACCTGCCGGCGCGCATGAGGGGCACGACCATCGCGCCGCCCCGCCCGCCGCTTCCGTCGCTGCTGCCCCCGCGGGCGCGCGCGCCGAAGTCGTCGGCACGGCGTTCGAACTCGTGGCTGTCGCCGAGGGCGCCAGCCTCACGCTCTATCTCGACGCGTTCGCCACCAACGAACCGCTGGCTGGCGCCGACATCACGGTGGAAACGCCCACCGGCCCGGTGAGGGCCATGGAAGACGGCGACCGCTACCGGCTGGATGCGCCCTTCCTGGCCGAGCCCGGCCGGTTCGACCTGATCGCCACGGTCGCCGTCGGCTCCGACCTCGAGATTCTGCCGCTGACGCTGGTAACGACTGCCGCCGCGCCGGCACGAGCGGGTGGTGCGACCGCTTCGGTCTGGCTCGCCTCGTGGGCGCCCCCCCTGCCGGGCTGGGCGCTCTGGAGTGGCATCCTGCTGGCCGGGGTTGGCGCCGGACTGTTGATCGGCATCGCCATAGGCAGGCGCGGCCGGCGCACTGCGGCACTCCTGCTCGCGCTGCCGCTGGTGGTTGCGTGGAGCGAGCGTGCCGATGCGCATTCAGGCCACGATCACGGCGACGGCAAGACCGCGGAGATGACGGCCGCGGGCGAACGTGCGCAGCGGCTGGCCGACGGCTCGCTCCATGTGCCCAAGGCAGTGCAGCGGATCTTCGGCGTGCGCACCGTCCTCACCGCCCAGGACACCTTCCATCGCTCGATGGAGCTGCCCGGCCGGGTGATACCCGATCCCAACGCCAGCGGCGTCGTGCAGCCGTCGGTGGGGGGACGGCTGTCGGCGCCGCCGGGCGGCTTCCCGCGCCTCGGCGCCGCGGTGGCGAAAGGTGACGTGCTGGCCTACGTGGCGCCGCCGATCCAGCAGATCGACGTCTCCGACATGCGGCAGCGCCAGGGCGAACTCGACCAGCAGATCAGCATCGTCGACGCGCGGCTGGCGCGTTACGCGCGGCTGGTGTCCAGCGGCGCGGTGGCGCGGCAGGCGCTCGAGGAGACGCAGCTCGAGCTGCAGGGCCTAAAGGACCGCCGCACCGCCCTCGACTTCAGCCGCCGCCAGCCGGAGGCGCTGGTCGCCCCGGTCGACGGCATCGTGGCCGACGCCACGCCGGTCGCCGGCCAGATGGCGCAGCCCAACGCCGTCATCTTCCACATCGTCGATCCGTCGCGCCTGTGGGTCGAGGCGCTGAGCTTCGCCGCCACCAACCCGGTGAGCGCCAGCGCGACCACCGCCGCCGGCCGCAGCCTGACGCTGGCCTTCCGCGGTTCGGGGTTCGCCGACCGCAGCCAGTCGATCCCGGTCCACTTCGCCATCGAGGGCGACACGAACGGGCTGCGGGCCGGCCAGTTCGTGACGGTGCAGGTCGCGACCGACGAACGGCGCGACGGCGTCGTAGTACCGCGCAGCGCCGTCGTACGCACCGCCAACGGCCAGGACTTCGTGTTCGAGCACACCGCGCCGGAGCGTTTCGTGCCGCGCGCGGTGCGCGTTGAGCCGCTCGACGGCGCGCGCGTGCTGATCGTCTCCGGCGCGGGCGCCGGACAGCGGATCGTGACGCAGGGCGCCGACCTGCTGGACCACGTGCGCTAGGGGCCGGCCATGTTCACGTTCCTCGTCACCCGCTCGGTCGGCAACCGGCTCCTGGTGCTGGCGCTCGCCGGCGCGCTCGTGGTGCTCGGCCTCTACATGGTGCCGCGCCTGCCGGTCGACGTGTTCCCCGACCTCAACCGTCCCACGGTGACGATCATGACCGAGGCCGAGGGGCTCGCGCCGCCCGAGGTCGAGGTGCTGGTGAGCTTCCCGATCGAGACGCAGATGAACGGCGTGCCCGGCGTCACGCGCGTGCGGTCGGTGTCGGGCGTCGGCCTGTCGATCGTCTATGTCGAGTTCGACTGGAAGACCGACATCTACCGCAACCGCCAGCTGGTGGCAGAGCGGCTGGCCTCGGTGCGCGACCAGCTGCCGGCCGGGACGGCGCCGCAGATGGGACCGGTCAGCTCGATCATGGGGCAGATCCTCATGCTGGCGATGACCAGCGATACGCTGTCACCGATGGAGCTGCGCGAGGTCGCGGACTTCACGGTGCGGCCGCGGCTCCTGTCCATCCCGGGCGTGGCGCAGGTCATCCCGATGGGCGGCGAGGTGCGGCAGTTCCGCGTCGCGCCGCAGCCGTCGGCGCTGCGCGCGCTCGGCGTGACCTACGAGCAGGTCGAGAAGGCGGTGGCGCAGTTCGGCACCAACAGTGGCGGCGGCTTCACCGACCTGTATGCCCGCGAATACCTGATCCGCAACATCGGCCGCACCACCAGCCTCGATGACCTGCGCGGCATCGCCGTCGCCACCGTGAACGGCAGGCCGGTGCTGCTGCACCAAGTTGCGGCCGTGAGCTTCGCGCCGCGGGTCAAGCGTGGCGATGCCGGGCACATGGGCAAGCCGGCGGTCATCGTCTCGGTCGAGAAGCAGCCGAACGTCGACACCATCGCGCTGACCCGCGAGATCGAGGCGGCGCTGGCGGAGCTGGAACGCGGGCTTCCCGCCGGAACGAAGATCGACCAGGTCGTGTTCCGGCAGGCCAACTTCATCCAGACCTCGGTCGACAACGTGCGGCGCGTGCTGCTCGAGGCGGGCCTCGCGGTCGCGGTGGTGCTGTTCGCCTTCCTGCTGAACTGGCGTACGACCGCGATCTCGCTCACCGCGATCCCGCTGTCGATCCTGACCACGGCCATCGTGTTCGGGTTGCTGGGCCTGTCGATCAACACGATGACCCTGGGCGGTCTCGCCATCGCGATCGGCGAGCTGGTCGACGACGCGGTGGTCGACGTGGAGAACATCCACCGGCGGCTGCGCGAGAACCGGCTCGCCGACCATCCACGGCCGGTGTTCGACGTGGTCGTGTCGGCCTCGCAGGAGGTCCGCTCCGGCATCGTTTACGCCACCACGATCATCGTGCTGGTTTTCGTGCCGCTGTTCGCGCTGGGCGGCATCGAGGGCCGCCTGTTCGCGCCGCTGGGCGAGGCCTACATCATCTCGATCCTGGCGAGCCTGCTGGTCTCGATCACCGTGACGCCGGTACTCGCCTATTACCTGCTGCCCAACATGAAGCGGCTGACGGCGCCGGAAAGCCCGCTGGTGCGCGGGCTGAAGCAGCGCTACGCGGCGGCGCTGGCCAGGGCGCTCGACCGGCCGCTGCCGATCGCGGCGGCGACCTCCGTCGCCGTGGCCATCGCGCTGGCCGGCGCCTTCATGCTGCCGCGCGCCTTCCTGCCGCCGTTCAACGAAGGCTCGTTCACGCTGACGCTCCAGTTCAACCCCGGCGTCTCGCTGGCGGAATCCAACCGCGTCGGCCTGATTGCCGAGCAGCTGCTGCTGGGCGTGCCGGAGGTGCGGCAAGTGGCGCGCCGCACCGGGCGCGCCGAACTCGACGAGCATGCAGAGGGCGTCCATTCCTCCGACATCGAGGTCGACCTGAAGCCCGGCGGGCGGCCGAAGAACGAGATCGTTACGGACATGCGGCAGCGCCTGGCCGTGCTGCCGCTGTCGACTAACGTCGGTCAGCCGATCTCCCACCGGCTGGATCACATGCTGTCGGGCGTGCGCGCGGAGATCGCGCTCAAGATCTTCGGCGACGATCTCGACACGCTGCGCGGCACGGCCGAGGCGCTGCGCGCGAAGCTCGCAGCGATCCCCGGTCTCGCCGACCTGCAGGTCGAGAAGCAGGTGCGCATCCCGCAGCTCGAGATCCGCGTCGACTATGCTCGGGCGGCGCTCTACGGCCTGCAGCCGGCCGCCGTCGTCGACCATCTCAGCCGGGTGTCGAGCGGCCGTGTCGTGAGCCGGATCGTCGACGGCTATCGGCGCTTCGACGTGGTCCTGCGGCTCGACGATTCGACGCGCACGCCCGAGCGGCTGGGCGACCTGCTGATCGAGACGCCGTCGGGCTGGATCCCCGCCCGGCAGGTCGCCGACATCCGCGAGACCGACGGGCCGAACCAGATCCTGCGCGAGAACGGCAAGCGCCGCGTGGTGGTGCTGGCCAACGGCGACGGCAGCCGCGACATGGCCGCCATCGTCGCCGACATACGGCGCGTGCTGGCGGAGACGCGGCTGCCCGAGGGCTATTTCAGCAGCCTCCAAGGCACCTTCCAGGCGCAGGAGGAGTCGGCGCGCACGATTGGACTGCTGTCGCTGGCGTCGCTGTCGCTGATCTTCGCGATCCTCTACAGCCGCTACCGCTCGGCGGCGCTGGCGTCGATCATCATGGGCAGCATCCCGCTGGCCCTGATCGGCTCGGTGGCGGCGCTGGCACTGGCCGGCCAACCGCTGTCGGTCGCCAGCATGATCGGCTTCATCACGCTGACCGGCATCGCGGCGCGCAACGGCATCCTCAAGATCAGCCACTGGATCAACCTGTCGCTGGCGCCGGACGGGCTGCCGTTCGGCCGCGAGCTGGTCGTGCGCGGCAGTCTCGAGCGCATGACACCGGTGCTAATGACGGCGCTGTCGGCCGGGGTCGCGCTGGTGCCGCTGCTGATCGACGCGGCCACCCCGGGCAAGGAGATCCTGCATCCGGTCGCGGTGACGATCTTCGGCGGCCTGGTCAGCGCGACGCTGCTCGATGCGTTCCTGACGCCGATCCTGTTTCTGAAATTCGGGGCGAAGCCGCTGGAGCGCCTGCGCGCCGCCCGCGCCTCGTCGCCCGCGACCGCCGCCACGGCCGACGCGTTCTGATCGACCACGAATGAAAGAGAGGGACACCATGACGAGACGACGGAACATCCTCACCGCGGCCACGTTGGCCATGGCGGCCACCTGGAGCCCCTGGGCCGCGGTGCTTCCCGCCCGCGCACACGATGCCAAGGGCCCCAACGGCGGCCAGCTCACAGACGCCGGCAAGTATCACGTCGAACTGGTCGGCAAGGGAACGCGCCTCGAAGTGTTCGTCTCCGACGCCAACGACGCGCCGCTGCCGGCCACCGGCTTCAAGGCCCTCGCGATCCTGGTGATCGAAGGCAAGCCGCAGCGCATCCCGCTGCAGCCCGAGGGCACCGACCGGCTGACCGGCACCGCGCCGGCGCCACTTCCGTCGCCGCCCAAGGGCGTCGTCCAGCTCACGGCCCCGGACGGGACCGTCGCGCAGGCCAGGTTCAACTGAAGCAATACAGGAGAAAGTCATGAAGAAGATTGCGATCGCCGCCACCGCCGCCGCCCTGCTGATCTCGCTGGCCGGCAACGCCTTCGCACAGGCGCACAACCACGGCAGCGGGCCCAATGCGCAAGGCATGTCGGGGATGCAGGACATGATGCCCCAGCCTTCCGATCCGCCGTCCGTCCGGGCGCAGAAGGAAGCGCACATGGCGATGATGAAGGACATGAACGTGCCGCTGACCGGCGATGCCGACGTCGATTTCGTGCGCGGGATGATCCCGCATCACCAGGGCGCCATCGACATGGCCAGGATCGAGCTGCAGTACGGCAAGGATCCCGAGGTCCGGAAGTTGGCGGAGAAGATCATCGCCGACCAGGAGAGGGAAATCGCCGAGATGAAGGCCTGGCTGGCCAAGCGCGGGAAGTAGACGGGCCTAAGGCGGCTCCTTCCGCGACCTCGGCTTCCTGGGCTCCACCGCCGAGGTCCAGTTCACGCCTTCCATCGTCCTGAGGAGCGTCTTGGCGGTCGCGGCGTCGGCGCCGTCCTCGCCAAGCCAGCTCGCCCAGGCATCGTCATCGAGGATCGCCGGCATGCGCGGGTCGTCCTCGCGTGGCTTGATCGTGCGGCGGATCAGCTCGTTGGCCGGCACCGTCACCATGACGCAGAACAGCAGCGGTGCCGGCTGGCCCTCGATCGAATAGCGTCGCCACACGAAGGCAAAGCCGCGCGGTTGGCCGTCCTGCGGATCGATCGTCCATTGCCGCGTCTCCGGCCGGCCCGACGGCTTGAAGACCTCCTCGCCCTCGTTGAAGGTGCGGAACACGACGATGCCGCGCTGGCCGTCGTGGAACGGCTTGCGGAACGGCTCCTTGATCTCGACGGTCTCGGCGCGCGCATGAATCGGCCTCGGCCGCCGCCAGTCCTTGGGATCGGGAAAGCCCCAGCGCATCGGCACGACGCGCCGCTTCCCCGCCTCGGCATCCCACACGATCACCGGCACCGCCGCGCCAACGCGATAGGTGACGATCTCATCGCCCCCGCCGACGTCGTCGCCGCCGGCTTCACCTCCGCCGCCGCTTTCGGCGGCGAGCGGCTGCGAGAACGCGACGACCTCGCGCCATGAGGCCTGGGCTGTGAACTTTCCGCACATGGCGCAACGCTAGCATCGCCTTTCGTTTGCGACCATCGAACCCCTACCGGCGCGGGACACGCCCCCTCAGCCCCGCCACCCCCACCGCGACAGTCGCCGCCACCATCACCCCCGTGATCGCGAGCAGGGCGACCGGCAGCGGCGCCGCCGTCAGCAGCGCGCTGGCGAGGATGACGCCGCAGGCGTTGGCGGTGCGCATCAAGGCGAAGACTTCCGGGCGGCGGTGCGGCGGCGCCAGCGTGTCGAGGATCAGCGAGTAGTGGGTCGCCAGCGGCGCCAGCACGAGGCCGATCAGCACCGCGCCGACGAGCGTCGCGGCCACCGAGAGGCCGGCCGCCGCCAGCGCCGAGCCGGCGCACATGACCAGAAGCTGAGCCATCACCGTGCGGCGCGACGGCCGCCGGTTGCGCACGCTGACCCAAATCCCGCCCGCCACCGATGCGAGGCACAGCGGCACCGTGAACAGGATCGCCAGCGCCGGCTGGTAGCCGAAGGCCAGCGCCAGCGCGACGGCGCCGATCTCGATCGCCGCCACGGTCGCGCCGCCCGCCGCCGTGCAGGCGAGCCACAGCAGGATCGGCGTGCTCAGGATCGATGTCGGTTTGCGCTGCGTTTCGTCGTGGGTCCCGCCGTGCGACGCGGCCGGGCCGAGGTTCGGGATCAGCAGCGCCGGGAGCGCGCCCACGGCCGCCATCGCCACGATGCCGAACACCGGTGAGACCGAGCCGAGGCCCGAGGCCACCACCGGCGCAGCGACGAAGGTGAGTTCGTTGAGCGTGGCCGCGATCCCGAGCGCCCGCGACATACCCGAGACCGGCGCGAACTGGTTGAGGACCGCGCGCAGGGTGCCGGCGGCGGCGCCGTTCACCAGGCCGGCGGCGGCGGCGAGCGCGATCAGCCACGGCAGCGACATCCCGACGGCCGCGCCCAGCGCGATCGCCACCAGAGCGGCAGTGCGGGCCGCCAGCAGCAGCTTCAGGAAGGTGGCCATCGGCAGCCCGCGGCCCAGCCGCGTCAGCGGCAGCGCGCCCGCCACCTGCGCCAAGGTCATGGCCAGGATCATGGCGGCGCCGCCGCTCGCCTCGCCGCCCAGGCCGACGGCCAGCAATGCAAAGGCGACCGGGGCCGCGGCCTGCGGGAAGCCCAGCGTCGCCGACGAGGCCGCCCAGCGCACGAGCCGCCATCGTCCGGGGGCGTGGCCGGAGCCGGGATCGCCGATCGTCATGACGCGTGCTGTCTATACAGGTGCGGCGGTTCCGCCAACGGCCTTGCCAACGCCCCGCCCGAGGAGAAGCATGCAACGTCGCCAACGGTCGCCTGTTGGCGGGACCAGCCTGTCTTCAGCGGAGGTTCCATGTCGATGAAAGTGCCGTTCGCGGCGATGTTCCTGATCCTGGCCGGCTGCAGCGGCAGCGACACCGGCACTGCCGGCACCCCCGGCGGCAATCCCGGCGCCACCGGCGCGGCGTCGGAGCGTTACATGGGCGTCCGCTCCAACGTCAACGCGACCTGGAACGGCACGACCAGCTCGTCGACCATGCTCATGCAGCGCATCAAGGAAGACTCGGCGCGCGGCGCCGACAGCGGCGGCGGCGACACGAAATACTGAGGCCGCGCCGGCGGGTTCTTTCTCCACATATCTTGCAGCGAATGGAGGTTACAATCGCCGCATCGATTGCGGAGATTGCAGGCACCCACCTGCGCTGCCTCCGGAACATGTGCGACGACAAAGGCTGGATCCGCACGCTCATGGAGGAAGCCGAGAACGAGCGCATGCACCTCATGACCTTCATCGAGGTGGCGAAGCCCACGCTGTTCGAGCGGTTCGTCGTCCTGGGCGTGCAGTGGGGGTTCTATCTCGCCTTCTTCGCGCTCTATCTCGTGAGCGCGCGCACGGCGCACCGTGTCGTCGGCTATTTCGAGGAGGAGGCGGTGATCAGCTACACCCACTTCCTGGCCGAGCTGGACGAGGGCCGCACGCCCAACGTCCCCGCCCCGGCGATCGCGCGGCACTACTGGAAGCTGCCCGACGACGCCACCCTGCGCGACGTGGTGCTGGTGGTCCGCGCCGACGAGGCCCATCACCGCGACGTCAACCACGGCTTCGCCAACGAGCTGGCCGGCCGTCCTGTCACCACCCCAGCGGCGCCCTATCCCGAGCATGCGGAAGAAATTCGGCTAGCCGCATGAGCACGCCCTACAAATCGACGCCGGTGTTCGACGAGACGACGCTGCCCGCGGCGCTGCGGCGGGAGCACCGGACGAAGGACGGCGTGTGGGGCGTGATCCGCGTGCTGGAGGGCGAGCTGCGGCTCGTCCTCGACGATGGCCCGGGTGCCGGCGCCGAGGGCACGATCCTCGCTCCGGAGCGTCCGGGTCTCATCCGGCCGCAGCAGTCGCACCATGTCGAGCCGCTCGGCCGAATGCGGATGCAGGTCGATTTCTACGACCACGCCCCGGAGCGCTTCAGCCCGGCACGCTCGCGATGATGGCGGGCGAGTCAAGCCAGGCGCGGGCCTTGTCCGGCTGCCTGAACACGCGCATCGGGCGTTTGGGGACGGCGAGGATCCCCAGGATCCGCGCCGCCTGCCGGTAATTCTCGTCGCGCACGACGACGGCCAGGGGACCGAGCGCGGCGCCGGACCCGGCATGCAGCGACCGGAGGCGGACGCCCACCGAAAGCAGCTCCTGCTCGCCCATCCGCGGCTCGGCCCGGCGACCGTCGAACAGCTTGCGGAAGCCCTGGATGTTCGACCCGATGATCACGTCCAGCAGGCGATCGAAGTCGGCGAGGTCGACGGCGCCGTCGGCGACGACCGCCAGGAGCTTCGTCCGCGAGTCGATCGTCCAGTGGAGCGGCATGCCGTCACAATCCTGAAAAGGAGATCGCCCGACTCTCTACCCGCGCAGGTCGGCGACACACAACGGAAACGGCCCGGAGGCCCTGCCCTATTCCACGCGGATCTTGCCGGCCTTGGCGATGGCGCCGAAATCGGCGCGCTCCGCGGTGATGAAGGCGAGCGTCTCGGCGGGCGTCGTGATCCGCGGTGAGGCGCCCAGCTCGCGGATACGGGTGGCGATGGCCTCCTCCTGCAGCGCCTGGTTGATGGCGCCGTTCAGCTTCTGGACGATCTCGTCGGGCGTGCCCTTGGGCGCCATGAAGGCGTACCAGGCCACCCACTCGCGCTGATCGAGGCCCAGTTCCATCATGGTCGGCACGTCGGGCAGGCGCGGCGAGCGCTCGCGCGAGGTGATGGCCAGCGCCCGCAGCTTGCCGCCGGCGATGTGACCCGCGCTGGCGCCCAGACTGTCGACCGTGATCGGCACCTCGCCGTTGATCACCGCCAAGAGCGACTGCGGCGTGCTGCGATAGGGCACGGCCGGCATGTCGAGCTTGTGGCGGATCTTGATGTCCTCGGCGACCAGGTGCGGGATGCTGCCCGATGCCGGCAGGCCGTAGCGCCACTGGCCGGGCTCGGCCTGCGCCTTGGCGATGAACTCCGGCATCGTCCTGAAGGGCAGCGACGGCGTCACTACCCAGACCAGCGGCGAGGTGACGGCCACCGAGATCGACGCGAGATCGTCGACCGGATCGAGCGGCATGTTGGGATAGATGCTGATGCCGATCGAGATGGCGCCGACATGGGCGAACATGAAGGTGTAGCCGTCGGGCGCGCTGCGCTGGACCTCCTGCATGCCGATGATGCCGTTGGCGCCGGGCTTGTTGTCGACCACCACCGGCTGCCCCAGCAACTCGGCGAGCCGCGGCGCCAGGATGCGGGCATAGACCTCGTAGCCGCCGGCCGCGCTCGGCACGAGCAGCCGCAGCCGCCGGTTGGGGTAATCGCTTTTCTGAGCCAGCGCGGGTGCTGTAGCCAGAACGGGTGACGTGGCGATAAGGCCGCCCAGCGTGGCGCGACGTGTCAGGCGCATCGATGTCTCCTCCGGGGCAGGTCATGTCGCCTGCTTGCCATGAGCGTAGAGGATGCGGTCGGGGCGGACTACGGGGTCGGGGCGGCTGCTATCGCAGGGCGGAGGACCCGGCCGGAAACTCGTCCCAGGTCCGGCCGTCCAGCGTGCGGCCGTGCTTCTTCTTGTTCGTCCCGCCCCACTGCTTGAAGAGGAACGCCGTGCCCTGCGCGCGGCTGGCGTCGCGGATCTCGCGCACCCACGACGGATCGACAGGCCGTGCGCCGGGACCGGACTCACCGCCGACGATGGCCCAATCGATCCCGCGCAGATCGATGCCTCCGGGAACCGATGAAACCAGCGACGACAGAAGCGGCTCCAGCGACAGGAAGCGGACGGCCGCCCGCACGCGCCGAAGATGATCGATACGGAAGAGATGGTCGGCGTTCTCGACGCTCGCCCCCAGCCAGACGTTGGCGAGCAGCGGCAGCCGCGCTGTCAGCTCTTCCATGCGCTCGGGCCGCTTGGTGAGGATCTGGTAGGTATGCTGCGGCGTCCTCGCCATGACATCCCAGACATCGGCGACGAACAGGTCGCGTTCGTCCATTCGATCGAGCTGGTGGCCATCACCACCGATTCTGGGCGCCCATTCCGGCCTTTGTAGGTCAACTGAATTCCCGCCGGTGGCCCGACGATTTCGGCTCCCTTCCCTCCCTGCGACATTGGCTTCGATTGTTTCGACTATTGCGATTGTTTCGATTATAATGGTTGCAACCTGTGCGCCGACACCCACCAGCTGGAGACCCCCGATGCCCCTCGATGACTCGCTTTCCGAACGCCTGCCGACGCCCGCCGAAGCCGACAAGGCCGCGAAGGCCGGCACGGTCCTGGCGAGTCACAGGGACAGGCGGGGCGGCCTGTCGCTTCACGTCAAGAAGGGAGTCAAAAGCGCCGACGTGGACCTTCCGCCGCCGGTCGCCCGCCTGATGCTCGATCTCCTGGAGGCCATCGGCAAGGGCGACGCGGTCACGCTCGTGCCGTCCGGCGCGGATCTTTCCACCCAGCAGGCGGCCGACATGCTCGACGTCTCCCGGCCCTTCCTCGTGAAACTGCTCGAGACCAAGGAGATCCCGCACCACAAGATCGGCACCCATCGTCGCATCCGGGCGGAAGACCTGCTCGCCTACAAGCACCGTCGCGACCGAACGCGCACCGCCGCGCGGGCCCGGCTCGCCCGGCTGACGCAGGAGAGCGAGGACTGAAGGAGGCATATCTCGGATCGCTTCACGGCTTTGCTCGACGCAACCTTCCCGTATCCCTTCCCCTCGGTCGACGAACTTTTGCGATCGATGCCAAATGCGGGCCCGTTACGAGTGTGGCGGCACTTAGCACGCACGTCGCGTGACTTCAGACAATGACCTAGGCCTTGCGAGGACAGCATGTAAGGAGCGATCGCTCGTTATCGGGATGTTTTCCGCAATGCGTCGCTCATCAAGAACTGATGCGGCTGACCCGTCACCGACGCCAGATAGTTTGTAGGCGCATACACGCCAACGTGAGGTGCCTGCCAGGTCGCGCCGGTCCGGTCTGCGTACAAGCGTCGAACGGTCTACGGACCAGTGGTCGACGTACGTGCCAATATGACGAGACGCCGACTAACGATCGCGTTCCTCAAATGCGGCCTTCTCAGCGATCATGGTATCGATTTCACTGTCCACGTAGCCGACCTCAGCGAGAATCTCGCGAGTGTGCTGTCCCAGTCGTGGCGCAAATCGATCTTCGGGCGGGGGCGTTTCGGACCAGGTGCTGGGCTCGCGCATAACCCGGATGCGGCCCTCGGAGGGATGTTCGCGAAGCTCGAAGAAGCCACGATCGTGCAGATGTGGATCCTCCATCAATGTCTCGAGTGTATGCGGCACCATGCAGGGGATGTCCGCTTTGTGAAGAAGCTCCAGCCATTCCGAAGTTGGGCGGGTCTTGAGTTCGTCGCCAATCATGTCGTAGAGCGCATCGATATTCGCGGTGCGAGCGACGATGTCGGCAAAACGCGGATCCTCCTTGAACAAGTTGCCCTTGCCGATAGCTTCGAAGAAACGGCGCCATTGCCCGTCATTGTAAGGCAATACAGCCAGATGACCGTCTTGCGTGGCATAGGGCCGTCGCGAACGCGACAGCGTCCGTGCATACCCGGGCGGGCCGGTCGGCGGATCGAAGGTGGCGCCTTGCATGTGCTCGGCGAGTACGAACTGCACCATCGTCTCGAACATCGGCACTTCTATCTTCTGACCAACGCCTGTCCGTGCCTTCGCCAGCAGGCCGGCCAGCAACATATTGGCACCCGCGGTGCCGACGATGCGATCGATCGCAGCCATCGGAATGAAGCGCTGCTCGCCGGTCGAGCGCTGCAGCAGGGTGGGGATCGCTGAAGCAGCCTGGATCAGGTCGTCATAGGCCGGCTGCCCTGCGTAACGACCGCCAGTGCCGTACCCCACCATGCTGAGATAGACGATCGAGGGATTGGACCTGCGGACTGCTTCGTAGCCCAACCCCAGCCGATCGAGGGGGGCCGGCCGGATGTTCGAGACGAAGGCGTCCGCTTCAGCCGTCAGTCTAAGGATCACGTCGCGTGCCGCAGGCTTCTTCAGATCCAGAACAAGCGACCTCTTGCGCTTGGCGGTGTGCTGGAAACCTCCTCCCATTCCGCGGTTGCGCGCATTCCCGCCGTAGCGACTGGAATCTCCTTCCGGCGCCTCGACCTTGATCACGTCCGCCCCAAGGTCTGCAACGATACGCGTACACCAGGGCCCCATCATGATAGTAGTGAGGTCGACAATCCGAAGGCCGGAGAGTGGTCCGGTCATCACCTATTCTCCCTTGTAGATGCCCTGCCGCTTCTCGCGAAAAGCGCTGACCGCTTCCTTGTGATCGGCGGTTGTCGCCATGATCGCGGCTTGCGAGGACGCCAGCTCCAGCGCAGTGATCATTTCGTTCTGAAAGCTCTCATAGGTGAGACGCTTGCACGTTTGCACGCCGAGAGGGGGAAGGGCGGCGATCTTTCGGGCGATGCCATAGGCCTTCTCCTCTAGCTCGTGATGAGGAACACAGTGGTTGACCAACCCGATGCGCTCGGCCTGCGGAGCATCCACGAAATCGGCCGTCAGGAGTATCTCCAGTGCGCGCCCGAGTCCGATGAGCCTGGCGAGGAAGAAGGCGCCGCCGTCGCCAGGCACCAGGCCCAGACGAACATACGCCTGAGAGAACCTGGCCCTCTCGGAGGCCACGCGGATGTCGCACATCAACGCAATGTCCATTCCTCCGCCGACTGCGTCACCGTTGATCATCGCGATCACCGGCTTGTCCACGGTGGCCAGCATCTTCGGGACCGTTTGCATGCGCTTCCAGAGATCCGACTTGCGCTGGATGACCGAAGTGCTGCGTCCCATCTTCTTGACATCGCCGCCGGAGCAGAACGACTCGCCGGCACCCGTCAGAACGATCACCCTGACGTCCGGATCATCGCGGAAGGCCGCCAGAATCCTCGAACACTCCTCCAGCATCTCAAGCGTGAAGGCATTACGGCTCTCGGGGCGATTGAATACGATGGTTCCGATTTGGTCGTTAACGAAAGCCTTGATCTCGGTGCTCACGCTCTGTCCATCCCGTTGTTGGTATCAGCTGATGGCACCGCCAGCGCGTAGATCTGCCATGTCGGCAGAAGTGAGACCCCATTCGCGAAGGACATCTTCAGCCAGCGGTTCTTCGGATCCGGCGGATCGTCGGATCTCGGGCTTTGTCCGACTGAAGCGTGGTGCCGGGGCGGGCTGAACCACTCCGTCATGCTCGACGAATGTCGAACGGGCTTTCATGTGCGGGTGCAGCGGCGCTTCAGCCATCGACAGCACGGGTGCGAAGCAGATCTCGCATCCGGTCATGATCGAACACCATTCGTCACGCGTCTTCTCGCGAAACTTCCGCGTGAAGTACGTTCGGATGGCCGGCCACCCTTTGCGATCGTGCCGATCTGCTGGCAGCGCGGACCGATCGGCACCCAACCGATCGAGCAGCGCCTCATAGAATTGCGGCTCGTTGCAGCCCAGGGATATCCATTTGCCGTCGGACGTCTCATAGACATCGTACCAGGGGGTCCCCGAGTCGAGCCGGTTGGAACCGCGGTTATCCGTCCACACACCGGCGGCATGCATGCCGTACATCATCGTCATGAGGCTGGAGACACCGTCGACCATGGCGGCGTCCACGACCTGTCCTTTTCCGGACACTTTCGCTTCGTAGACTGCACATACGATGCCGAAGGCCAGATAAAGCGCACCGCCGCCGAAGTCGCCAACCAGGTTGAGAGGTGGAACCGGCGGGCCATCTTTCCTCCCGATCGCGTGCAAAGCGCCGGTCAATGCGATGTAGTTGATGTCGTGGCCTGGTTCAGCCGCCAGCGGACCATCCTGACCCCATCCCGTGATGCGGCCATAGACAAGCTTCTGATTGAGACGCAAGCATTCCTCGGGGCCAAGCCCGAGCCGCTCGGCGACACCGGGCCGGAACCCCTCGATGAGTGCATCTGATTTGACAATCAGCTTCCTGACCAACTCCACCGCGTTCGGCGTTTTGAGGTCCAGCGCAACAGACAAGCGGCCGCGGTTGAGCAATTGATGGCGCTTGTCGTAACCATTCATGCTGCTGCCGGCCTTGTCGCGACGGCTGATGCGCAACACGTCGGCGCCCATCTCTGCGAAGAGCATTGACGCGAAGGGAGCAGGGCCGATCCCTCCGAGCTCCACAATTCTGACGCCGGCCAGCGGTCCCATTCGAACTGGTCCCCTTCCGTATTCCGGAAAACATCAACACATATATGTATACAGTCGCCTGATTGTCTCGCAAGCTGTTTCACTTGCAGCCAGTCGTCGAACGCGGAGCTGGCAGAGGTTCGATGGTCGTGGCTGTCTGTGGGATCGGCTGCGGACATGGCTCGGTCGCGACTGGACCTTTGTCTCGCTGGTCGCGTCGGCGTAATTTTCTGATGCCCTGGCTCAATACCGGGTCGGGAACAGCGATCAGGGAAAAGATGACAGTCAGAACTGCCGATCGAACGCTCGACATTTTCGAGAGTTTTGCGCGCCGACAACGACCGATCACCGTATCGGATCTTGCACGCGAGCTGTCTCTGCCGACTTCGACCTGCTTTGCTCTCGTGCGTACACTCGTGGATCGCGGATTTCTCTATTATCTGAGGCCGCGCGGGGCCGTTTATCCAACCGGTCGACTTGGGCAGGTCGCCGAATCGATCGGGTTTCATGACCCGATCGCGACGCACATCCGCCCAATCCTCGAGTCTCTCCGCGATGTCACGGGAGAGACGGTCATCCTCGGCAAGCTTCAGGGGCTGGCTGTCGTCTATCTGGAGATTATCGAGTCGCGGCAGGCCGTCCGCTACACCATGGCGGTCGGTACAGTTCGTGAGCTTCATGCCTCCTCTATTGGAAAGGCAATCGTCGCTGCGATGGACGATGCTTCGCGTGAAGCCGTGCTTGCGCAGCTGAAGTATCCAAAACTCACTGACGATACGATCCGCAATCGCGGACAGTATTCGCGCGACCTGGAAGAAGGTCGCAAGCGCGGCTACTGGACCAATATTGGCGAGAGCTCGCCGGATGTCATGGGCATCGCGCTTTCAGTCAAAATTTTCGGCGATCTTTATGGCATCAACCTGGTCGGGCCGCAGTCACGTTTCAATCGAAACCTCAAGGCATATGCCGATGCACTGAGGGCGACGGTCAAGAAGGTCGGTGCCATTCGGACGGCATTGTATGACGACTAGCAGGCAGGATCGTTCCTTGATCTTTGCAGGAGAAAGGGAGCTACCAATGACAAGCGTATTCTCATCCATGCGTGCGCATCTGAAGAGAGCGTTCTGTCTCGGGCTCGCCTCGTTGATGGGAATAGCAACGAGCCATGGCATCGCCCACGCGCAAAAGGCGGGCGGCACGCTCAGGGTGCAACTCATGGATACGCCCCCCAGCGCATCGCCGCTCGAGGAAATCACCGTCTCGGTGGTGGTTCCCTTCATGGGGGTGTTCAACAACCTCGTGATCTACGACCAGGCGGTGGCGCGCAACTCCTTTGACAGCATCCGGCCCGAGCTGGCGACCGGGTGGCAGGTCAGCGAAGACGGAAAGCAGGTGCGCTTCGATCTGCGACGTGAAGTCAAATGGCACGACGGCAAGCCATTCACTGCGGCCGACGTGCGCTGCACCTTCGACCTCCTGATGGAGAAGGGTGAAGCCAAGCTCCGCCGCAATCCGCGCGGCGTCTGGTACGAGAACGTCGAGCAGGTCACAGCCGACAACGATTTCCAGGTGACCTTCCATCTCAAGCAACCGCAGCCGTCGCTGCTGGCGCTGCTGTCGGCCGGCTGGTCCGTCATTTATCCCTGTCACGTCGCGCCGGCGCAGATGCGGAGACACCCGATCGGAACCGGGCCCTTCAGGTTCGTGGAGATGAAGAGCAACGAGCGGGTGAAACTGGAGAAGAACAACGAGTACTGGCGGCCCGGGCGACCCTATCTCGATGGTATCGAGTTCATCATCATCTCGAACCGGGCAACGCGCATGCTCGCCTTTACCGCCGACCGTTCCGACATGACGTTCCCGACCGATGTCACCATGCCGCTCTACAAGGACATCATGCAGCAGACGCCGACCGCGCAGTGCACCGTGCGACCGACGGGCGTCACCTACAATCTGATCTTCAATCGGGACGCGGCGCCGTTCAATGACGAGCGCGCGCGCGCGGCCCTCGCCCTTACGCTGGACCGCAAGACCCTGGTCGACATCATAAGTGACGGGGCCGACGTCATTGGAGGCGCGATGTTGCCGCCGCCGGCGGGAGTGTGGGGCGTCGGGGCGGAGGCCCTGGCGGACCTCCCGGGCTATGGGCCGGACGTCGAGGCGTCGCGCGAGAAGGGCAGGACGCTGATGCGCGCGGCGGGATACGGCCCGGACAAGCGGCTGAAGCTCAAGGTCACGACCAGAAACATCGCCAGCTATCGCGACCTGTCGGTTCTCATGATCGATCAGCTGCGCCACATCTACATCGATGGCGAAATGGAGCTTCTCGACAGCGCCGTCTACTTCAATCGCCTCTACCAGAAGAACTATCTTCTCGTCGTGAATGCGACCGGCAGCTCGCTGGACGATCCCGACCAGCACTTCGTGGAGAACTACGGCTGCAACTCACCGCGCAACTTCAACGGATACTGCGATCCGGAACTCACGAAGATGATTGCCGCCCAGTCGCTCGAGCGCGACGTCGAAAAGCGCCGCAGCGTGGTGCGGGAGATCGAACGCAAGCTGGCGCGGGACATCGTGCGGCCGATCTTTTCGCACAATGTCACGGCCGCCTGCCGGCATGCGCGGGTCCGTGACCTGACGATCATGGTCAACAGCAACTACAACGGGTGGCGCTTCGAAGACGTCTGGCTGGATCAGTAGCCAGGAGCCGCCGCGGCGCAGGTGATTCTGTGGATGACACCTGCAGTTGCTGCAGAGAAGGACCTTCTCTGCGGCCAGCCTTCCAACGACGCTGTCTCGATCCGACTTCAAGCCAATGAATGCGAGCGGCGTTGACTCCAGTCGCGAGGCACAAGTGGCAGTGGCCGACCCGAGCGACTGCTTGGTGCCTGTAAGTTTGTGGCGAAGTCCGCCAGTCACAGAGGCATGCTGCGATGTAACGCGCCGTTCCATGCCACGACGATGCCAAGGGCCAATACCTTTCCAGGGGCGACGTCTGCTTCTTCCGGTACAGGGGTAGGTCGGGCCACGGCGTTAGTAGGCTGGCGCTGCGCCCGCCTCCAACCATCCGCGACCATCGCGCTGACGGGTTGGTCTTCGTCGGCCGACCTCGACAGTGCGCAGGGCGAACGGCGTTCGCCGCCGGAAGCGGGCAGATTGACCACCGGATCTCGCCGACTCGGCCCTCGATGCCAACCCAGTCGACTGGGCGGTCTTCCTGCGACTCACAGGCGAACAGCCTGACGTCGGCGCTGCCGCGCGCCGGATACTGAACGCTTGCCGAAAGCGATGGAGCGACCATGTCCGCAGGAGCGGTTCCCCAGCAACGGACGCTCCATCTGCTAGCGCCCTCACCCCTCCCGTAACCGCTGCACCCTCTCCCGCCCCTTCTCGATCGCATCGCCGATCGGGCACCACCGCCCGTCCACTTCGCACGGCCATGAGGCAGCCCAGGCGCGGGCTTGTCATCTTTGTTCGTCAACGGAATTCCCGCCGGTGGCCCGACGATTTCGGCTCCTTCCCTCCCTGCGACATTGGTTTCGAGCGTTTCGACTATTGCGATTGTTTCGGTTATAGTGCCACTCACACGCGGCGACACCGACCAAGTGGAGACCCCCGATGCCCCTCGATAACTCGCTTTCCGAACGCCTGCCGACGCCCGCCGAAGCCAACAAGGCCGCGAAGGCCGGCACGGCCCTGGCAAGTCACAGGGACAAGCGGGGCGGCCTGTCGCTCCACGTCAAAAAGGGAGCCAGGAGCGCCGACGTGGACCTTCCGCCGGCGGTCGCCCGCCTGGTGCTCGATCTCCTGGAGGCCATCGGCAAGGGCGACGCGGTCACGCTCGTGCCGTCCGGCGCGGATCTTTCCACCCAGCAGGCGGCCGACATGCTCGACGTCTCCCGGCCCTTCCTCGTGAAGCTGCTCGAGACCAGGGAGATCCCGCACCACAAGATCGGCACCCATCGCCGCATCCGGGCGGAAGACCTGCTCGCCTACAAGCACCGTCGTGACAAAACACGCACCGCCGCGCGAACCCGCCTCGCCCGGCTGACGCACGAGAGCGATGACTGAAGGAGGCGTCGATATTGCTCGCCGTCGGAATGGAACCAACGATGTTGGTCTCCATTATTCGGCCGCCTGACGCGCTCCTGGCGCTATTGCACTTCGATTCCGATCGACTCGATGATCTTTCGCCACTTCGGAATCTCCTCGGCGAGATACCTGGAAAGGTAGGCTGCCTCGGTTGACGACGCGCGGCTTATGCCTTGCGCATCGAGAAAAGCGCGCAGAGCCGGCTCATCCAGACTCGAAGCAAGCACCGTGTTCAGTTTTACGAGGATGTCGGCAGGCGTGCCTCTTGGCGCGACGACGCCGAACATCACGCTGGAATCGAATCCCTTGAGCCCCTGCTCGTCGAGGGTCGGCACGTCCGGCATGACCGACGCGCGCTCCTTCGTCGTCACTCCGAGCGCGCGAATCTTTCCGGCTTTCACCTGGGGCGCCGCGACGAGAACATCCAGGACAGCCAGTTGAACCTGACCACCGATCAGATCGTTCAACGCCGGAGATGCGCCTCGATAGGGAATCTGGACGAGATCGGTCCCGGCCATCGAATTGAACATCTCCCCGGCAAGATGCGAGGACCCGCCGATACCGGCGTGAGCGAAGCTGAGTTGGCCCTTGTGCGCCTTGCTGTACGCCACCAGTTCAGCAACGTCTTTTGCGGGAAAGCTCGGATGGGCCACGATCACGTTCGGCAGCGTGCCGATCATGATGATCGGATCGAAGCTCTTGATCGGGTCGAAAGTGAGCTTCTTGAACAGGCTCACATTGACGACCAGGGGTCCCGAAGTGGCGAGCAGCAACGTGTAGCCGTCGGCCGGCGCTTGCGCGACCAACTGGGCTCCGATGTTTCCACCGGCGCCTCCAGAATTTTCGACGATCACCGGCTGGCCGAGATGTGTACGCATGGCCGCCGCCAGCGCGCGGCCGAGGGCGTCGGTCGGGCCCCCTGCCGCGAAAGGCACGACCAGCTTTATCGGCTTGTTCGGATACTGCGCGCCGGCGGGAGCGGTGAACGATAGCAGAAGGCTGGTGGCCGCCAGGCAGCATAGAAG
>CANIEC010000026.1 GCA_947466085.1 Rhodospirillales bacterium | reverse complement strand
GGAACGAGCATGTTGAGGATGGGAATGTCCTCGCCGATCGCGTCTTCCTTCTCCCACGGCGACGCCTTCATCTCGTCGAAGCCGGAGCGGACGATGACCTTCACGTCGTCGCCGCCGAGACGGCGGGCGGTACGGCAGCAGTCCATCGCCGTGTTGCCGCCGCCCAGCACGATCACGCGCTTGCCGACCTTGTCGATATGGCCGAACGAGACCGACGACAGCCAGTCGAGGCCGATATGGATGTTGGCTGCGGCTTCCTTGCGGCCGGGCACGTCGAGGTCGCGGCCGCGCGGCGCGCCCGAGCCGACGAACACCGCGTCGTAGCCCTCGGCCAGCACGGCCTTCAGGGAGTCGACCCTCTGGTGGCGGAACTCGACGTTGCCGATGCCGGTGATGTAGCCGACTTCCTCGTCGATCACCGACTCAGGCAGACGGAAGTGCGGGATCTGTGTGCGGATGAAGCCGCCGAGCTTGGGATCCTGGTCGTAGATGACGATCTCGTAGCCCAGCACCGCGAGGTCGCGCGCCACCGTGAGCGAGGAGGGGCCGCCACCGATGCAGGCCACGCGCCTGCCGTTCTTCTCCGGCGCCTTCGGCATCTTGGAATTGATGTCGTCGTCGTCCTTGTAGTCGGCGGCGACGCGCTTCAGGCGGCAGATCGCGACCGGCTCCTTCTTGCCCTTCACCAGCGTCTCGTCCTCGACGCGGCTGCGCCGGCAGGCCGGCTCGCAGGGACGGTCGCAGGTCCGGCCCAGGATTCCCGGGAAGACGTTGGACTTCCAGTTGATCATGTACGCATCGGAATAGCGTCCGTGCGCGATCAGCCTGATGTACTCGGGAACGGGGGTATGGGCAGGGCAGGCCCATTGGCAATCGACGACTTTATGAAAGTAGTCGGGATTGGCGATGTCAGTCGGCTTCAACATAAACTCCAGGCGGCGGCGGGAGCGGCGACTCAAAACTGGTAAACGACGGTTTAGATTACCCCAGACGGGGCGCGCATTGGGGGATTATTACCGTCCAGCGTCAAGCGCTAACCATTTGCAAACGTGCGGTAAATTCCGCACGGCTCGGAGGGGCTTAGCGCGGTGGGCGGTAGGCACTGGGCGAAGCACCCGAAGCGCGCCGGAACATGGCGCTGAAGGCGCTCACGCTTTCGTATCCGAGTTCGAGGGCGACCTCGGTCACGGCCTGGCCGCCTCCCAATCGGCCCATGGCCTCGAGCACACGTGCCTGCTGGCGCCAGGCGCCGAAGGTGAAACCGGTCTCCGTCACGAACAGCCGCGCCAGCGTCCGGGCGCTCGCATTCGCCCAACCCGCCCATTCTTCCAGGGTGCGCTGGTCGCCCGGATGGGCAAGCAGCGCGGAACAAAGCCGATGCAGGCGCTTGTCGCGCGGCATCGGCAGGTGCAGCGGCAGGGAGGGTTCGCGATGCAATTCGTCGAGGATCAGCGCCACGACATGGCCGGCGGCGCCGCGCTCGTCATAGTGAATCGGCAGTTCGGTGGCGCGCACGATCAACTCCCGCAACAGGGGAGATATATGGAGGACGCGGCACATCTCGGGCATGCCGGCGGCCGCATCCTGGCGCAGATAAAGTGTGCGCATGGTCACGTCTCCGGACATCACGATGGAGTGGCGAACACCGGGCGGCACCCACAGGGCGCGCTGGGGCGGCACCACCCAGACGGCCTGGTCCGTGGAAATGCGCATCGTGCCCGCGGTCGCGTAGATGAGCTGGGCGCGGCGATGACGGTGCGGCGCGATCTCGAACCCGTCGGGGAAGTCCTTGGGCATGGCCGCAACCGCCCGCGGCACCTGCTGGTAGTCCTCAGGGTTGGTCGACCGCAGCGAGGCCTGGCTTTTTTGCGACATTTGTTGGCAACATAGCGCAAGCCAGACAGGCGGACCAAGCCTAGTCTCGGCTTCCCTGGAGGAACGACACGATGAGCCACGGCAGTCCCACCTCGATCCTGCTGAACATCGGCCATGCCATGGATCACTGGATCCTCGTGGTCTTCGCCTATTCCTGGGGGGTGATCGCCGGCGTCTGGGGCGTCGAGTGGACCGAACTCACACCATTCAACTACGGCGCGCTCTTCATGTTCGGGGCGGGCTCGATCGTCAGCGGCCGTCTCGGCGACCATTGGGGCCGCTGGATCATGATGGTGATCTTCTTCGTCGGCATGGGCGTCTCGGCCCTGATCATCGCGCTCTGTACCAACAAGTGGCAGATCGGCGCGGCGCTCACGCTGATGGGCGCCTTCGCCTCGATCTATCATCCGGTCGGCATCCCGATGCTGGTGCAGAAGGCCAAAAATCCCGGTTTCACGATCGGCGTGAACGGCCTCGCCGGCAACATGGGCATCGCGATTGCCGCCGGTCTCTCGGTCTACATCGCCCAGCGCTTCGGCTGGCAGGCGGCGTTCATCATCCCCGGCGTGATCTGCCTGGTCTGCGCCGTCGCCTTCGTCGTCCTGGTGCCGCGCGAGGAAGAGGCGCCGGCCAAGCGCAAGGCCAAGATGCTCGACCTGCCGCCGTCGGTCATGGCGCGCGTGTTCGCGATCATGACCTTCACCGCGGTGACCGGCAGCATCGTCTTCAACTTCACGACCAACGGAAACGGCGAGCTTCTGGCCAACCGTGCCAAGGCCATCGCCCAGGATCCGGCGATGCTGGCCACGATGCTGTTCGTCATCTTCGCGCTGGCTTCGCTGGCGCAGCTCGTGGTCGGCAAGATGATCGATCGTTACCCGTTGAAGAACATCTACCTGCCGATCGTGCTGCTGCAGGTGCCGCTGTTCCTGATCGCCTCGCAGGTCGAGGGCTGGGCGCTGTTCTTCACGGCCATCGCCTTCATGCTGCTGGTGTTCGGCGCCATTCCGTTCACCGATGCGATGATCGTGCGCTACATCGACGACCGCATGCGCAGCCGCGTCACCGGCGTCCGCCTGGCGATCGGCTTCGGCGTGAGCTCCTTCGTGGTGGCGTTGATCGGCCCGGCGGTGAAGGATGCGGGCTTCCCCGTGCTGCTGTCGGTGCTGGCCGGGGTGGCGTTCTGTTCGTTCCTCGCTCTGTCGATGCTGCCGAGCGAACGCGACGTGCATGCGGCTTCGGCGGCGCCCAAGCCCGCCGAGTAGCATCGCCTCCCTGCAAAGGACGGCCGAGCGCCGATTGCGCGGCCGTCACGCGTTTGCGATCCTGCCTCCAAATGAAACAGTGAAGGTGGGATCATGCTCAAGAGACGTGGTGTGCTGGCGGGTGCCGCAGGCTGGACGATCGTCGGTCCCTCCGCGGTGCGGGCGCAGGCCTGGCCCAGCCAGCCGATCCGGCTGGTGGTCCCGTACGTCGCTGGCGGTTCGACCGACACGGCCGCTCGCATCGTCGCCGAGAAACTGTCGGGCATGCTCGGCCAGCAGGTCATCGTCGAGAACAAGGGCGGCGGCAACACCATCATCGGCATGGCTGTGGTGGCCAAGGCCAGGCCCGACGGCAATACGCTGCTGCTGGGCGCCGCGACGATGGCGACCAACGTCGCTCTGGGCATGAAGCAGCCGTTCGATCCTCTCAAGGATTTCCAGATGATCTCGACCCTGGTCGACATCCCTGATCTCCTGGCGATCGACGGCAAGGCGTTGCCGGCGAAGAACTACGCGGAGTTCGCCGAATTCGTGAACAAACAGCCGCAGCGCGTGCGCTATGCCACCTCGGGCATGGGCAACCAGCCGCATCTCTGGGGTGAACTCTTCCGTACCCGCAACAAGCTCAATCTCGAGAGCGTCAGCTACAAGGGCGCGGCCGATGCCTTGCGCGACGTGATGGGTGGCCACCTGCCGATCATGATCGACGTGGTGCTGCCCACGGGTACGCACGTGGCGGCCGGCCGACTGACCGGCATCGCCGTCGCGTCGCCCGAGCGCTCGACGGTCTGCCCCGACGTGCCAACCGTGGCGGAACTCGGCATGAAGGACCTGGAGGGCGCGGCCTTCTTCGGCCTCGTGGGTCCGGCCGGCCTGCCGGCACCGATCGTCGAGAAGCTGAACGCGCTCTGCCTCGAGACGCTCAAGGACCCGGCGGTGAAGAAGCGGTTCGCCGAACTCGGGTTCTTCACGACGGGCAGCACGCCGCAGGCCTATGTCGATCGGGTCAAGTTCGAGACCGAACGCTGGACCAGGGTCGTCAGGGAAAACAACATCAAGGTCGAGGGCTAGCAATCATGGCGTCCGCGTCGGCCGTTCCCGTTCCTTCCTCCCACCTCGACGCCGCGCGCGACGCCGAACCTGCAACCAAAGCCGCCAATGCGGCGATAGCAGCGCAGCTGCCCTTCGCCGACACGGCCGACTTCGAGGCCGCGAAGCGAGGCCTGATCGCGACCGTGCCCGAGGGGATCGTGCGCACCGGCGGTGGCACGGTCCTGTGGAACCTGGGCGAGTATGCCTTCATCGACGGGGAACTGGCGCCCGACACGGTCAATCCCAGCCTGTGGCGCATGGCGCGCCTCAACCTCGCCAACGGGCTGTTCAAGGTCACGGACCGGCTCTACCAGCTGCGCGGCTTCGACATCGCCAACCTGACGGTGATCGAGGGCGACAGTGGCCTCATCCTGATCGATCCGCTGACCACCGCGGAGGTCGCGCGCGCGGCTCTCGAACTCTACTACGCGCATCGGCCGCGAAAGCCCGTGGTCGCGGTGATCTACACCCACAGCCATATCGATCACTACGGCGGCGTGCGCGGCATCGTCGACGAGGTCGATGTGAAGGCTGGCAAGGTTAAGGTGATCGCGCCGGCCGGATTCATGGAAGCCATCTCGGGCGAGAACGTGCTGGCGGGGGCGCCGATGTCGCGGCGCGCCCAGTTCCAGTTCGGCACGATGCTGCCGCGCGGCGCGCGCGGGCAGGTCGATGCCGGTCTCGGCAAGAGCGTCGCGCGCGGCACGCCCGGCCTGATCGCGCCGACGCAATCGATCGTGAAACCGGTCGAGACGCATGTGATCGACGGTATCGAGATCGTCTTCCAGCTGGCGCCGGAGACCGAGGCGCCGGCCGAGATGCACATGTTCTATCCGCAGCTCGGCGTGCTCAACATGGCCGAGAATGCCTGCCCGCTGCTGCACAATTTCATCCCGCTGCGAGGCGCGGTGGCGCGCGACCCGCGCATCTGGGCCAAGTATATCGGCGACGCCATCGCGATGTACGGCGCCAAGACGAAGGTGCTGATCGGCCAGCATCACTGGCCGACCTGGGATCGTGCGAAGATCATCGATTATCTCGAGGCCCAGCGCGACCTCTACAAGCACATCCACGACCAGACGCTGCGCTACATGAACCGCGGCTGGCGACCGGCGGAGATCGCCGAGGTTATCGACCTGCCGCCGGGGCTCGCGGAACGCTGGGCCGTGCGCGGCTATTACGGCTCGGTCAGCCACAATGTGAAGGCCGTCTACCAACGCTATCTGTCCTGGTACGACGCCAATCCCTGCAACCTGAACCCGCTGCCTCCGGCGCCGGCCGCGCGGAAGTTCGTCGAATACATGGGCGGCGCCACGGCGGTGATCGAGCGCGCGCGCGCCGACTTCGCCAGGGGCGAGTTCCGCTGGGTGGCGCAGGTCATGAAGGAGGTCGTCTACGCCGAGCCGGACAACAAGGAGGCCCGTGCGCTCTGCGCCGATGCGCTGGAGCAGATGGGTTACCAGGCGGAGTCCGCCACGTGGCGCAACGCCTTCCTCTACGGTGCGCAGGAGCTGCGCCATGGCGTCTTCCAGATGCCGGTGCGGCCCGGCATGGGCGCCGACACGCTGGCCGGCCTTTCCAGCGATGTCTTCTTCGACCTGATGGCCATTCGCCTCGATGCGAAGAAGGCGGCCGGACAGTCGCTGGTCGTCAACTGGCGCTTCACCGACCGCAACGAGACGCTGGTGCTGACGCTGAAGCACTGCACGCTCACGCATCGCATGGGCGAAACGGCGGCGAACGCCGACGTCTCCGTCACGACGACGCGCGCCACGATGGACCAGATCGTGATGCGGAAGCTCACCATTCCCGACGCTCTGGCGAGCGGTGCGTTGAAGCTCGAAGGTGAGATTCCGAAGCTCGGTGCACTGTTCGCGATGATGGATCCACCGGCGGGCATGATGTTCGAGATTCTCACACCAGGAGAGGGCCGGTAGCGCGAAACGCTTGACAGAACCTCCCGCGGCCCCTGTGATGGGGACAACGAATATTAGAAGTCTATGGGGGAAATTTATGCTCAAGCGTAGAGCTGTCCGCTTCTTGGGTGGGGCGGTCGCCGCCGTCGCGGCGTTGGGCATGGCGGTCTCCGCCCAGGCCCAGGAAAAGAAGATCAAGATCGGCGTCGTCTACGATCTGACCGGCCCGCTGGCCGGCGGCGGATCCGAGCTGGGCTACCTCGGCGCCAAGATCATGATCGACAACTTCATCAAGCAGGGTGGTGTCGAGGGCTACAAGATCGAGGCGGTCTACGCCGACGCCCAGAGCAAGCCCGACGTCGCCATCAACGAAGCGGTGCGTCTGATCGAGCAGGAGAAGGTCAACCTCGTAATGGGGTTCTTCTCCTCGGCGCAATGCGTTCCCGTCGCGGCGCGTGTCGAGCAGCTCAAGAACTTCATGTGGATCACCACCTGCATTTCGACGGGCGTGGTCGAGAACAAGAACCTGAAGTACGTGTTCCGACCCCAGGCGAGCGGCCAGCAGTTCGGCCTCATGGCCGCCGACATGATCGAGAAGAACGCCAAGGCGAAGTTCGGCAAGGAGCCGAAGGACATGCGCGTCGCCATCGTCCACGAGGACGGTTCCTACGGCGTCGACGTCGCCAAGGGCAACGAGGCGGGCTCCAAGAAGGCCGGCTTCAATATCGTCATGAAGGAAGGCTATTCGGCGACCGCGCCCGACCTGTCGTCGCTGGTGACCAAGCTGAAGCGTGCCCGTCCCGACGTGATCTTCCACACCGGCTACAACCCCGACATCACGCTGTTCGCCCGCCAGGCGCGCGAGCAGGGTCTGAAGTTCGGCGCCCTGGTCGGTCACGGCGCGGGGTACGGCGTCTACGAGAAGCTGAAGGAAGGCATGGGCAGCGACGTCAACTATGTCTTCAACATCGACCCGATCTCGATCTGGCTGGCCAAGGCCGAGGGTCTCAACCCGAAGCTGCCGCCGGTCATCAAGATGGTCGGTGAGGAATACGACAAGATCCGTCCTGGCGTGGCGATCCGTTCGGCCCATGTCGGCATCGCCGCCTCGAACGTCTACGTTTTCTTCACCGAGGTCCTGCCGCGCGCGATCAAGAACCACGGCGGGATCAGTTCGGACGCGTTGCGCAAGGCCGCCCTCGAGGTCGACTTGCCGGAAGGCGGCACGATGCTGGGCTTCGGCGTGAAGTTCGCGGGCGAGGGCTCGTCGATCGCCGGCCAGAACGAGCGCTCCTTCCCGGTCATCATCCAGTATGTCGACGACAAGTCGTACGTGGTGTGGCCGAAGAGCCAGCAGCAGCGCGAGCCGGTGCTGCCGCTGCCCAAGACCTCGGGCTTCAGCAACCAGTAGGCCGCGGCCGCAACGAACGAGGGCGTGCCGTGCTGGTCGTCGAGGGTTTGGTAAAGCGTTTCGGCGGCTTCACGGCCGTGAACAACGTGTCGTTCAAGGTCGATCAGGGCGAGATTCTCGGCCTGATCGGCCCCAACGGCTCGGGCAAGAGCACGATCTTCAACATGCTGTCGGGAACGTTCCCGCCCAGCGCGGGATCGATCAAGTTCGCCGGCACCGAGATCGCCGGCCTGCCGCCTCACCGCATCATCAACAGCGGCATCGGGCGGACCTTCCAGATCCCGCGGCCCTTTCGCCGCCTGAGCATCTTCGAGAACGTTGTCCTGGCGGGCTATTACGGCCAGGGCAGCCACAGCTTGATAAAGGCGGAGGAGGCGGCCGAGCGTGCGCTCGCCATGGTTGGCCTGCCGTCCGATCGCGGCGCCAGCGTCGACGGGCTGGGAGCGGCAGGTCTCAAGAAGCTGGAACTGGCCAAGGCGATCGCGACGGGGCCGAAGCTGCTGCTGGCCGACGAGAGCCTGGGCGGCCTCGATGAGACCGAGATGGACCAGGCCGCCGACATGCTGCGCAAGATCCGCAGCGAACTCGGCATCACCATCATCTGGGTCGAGCACATTATGGGCGTCCTGATGAAGGTCGTGGATCGCGTCATGGTGCTGGACCACGGCGAGAAGATCTCTGAGGGCCTGCCGAGCGCAGTGTCGCACGATCCCCGGGTGATCGAGGTCTATCTGGGCACCGACGCGCTCGCCACCCAGGCCACGGCCGCCGCCGCGGCGGGCGGCAGTCCGGCCACGCGCTGACGGGGCTCGCACCAATGCTCGAACTCAGATCGATCGACGCCGGCTATGGCAGGTTCCAGGCGCTGTTCGGCGTCGATCTCGACGTCAAGGCCGGCGAGGCGGTCGGCGTCATCGGCCCCAACGGCGCCGGCAAGACCACGCTGATGCGCGTGATCTCCGGCCTGATCCGGCCGACAAAGGGCTCTATCAGCATGCAGGGCACCGATGTGCTGGCGACCGCGGCGCATCGGATCGTGAGCCTCGGCATCGCGCACGTGCCGGAGAACCGGCGGCTGTTCCCGCGGCTCAGCGTCGAGGACAATCTGCGCATGGGCGCCTTCATGCCCGAGGCGCGGGCGCGCTACCGCGAGCGCATGGACTTCGTCTTCGACCTGTTTCCGCGCATGAAGGAGCGTCGCAACCAGCTTGCCGGGACGATGTCGGGCGGCGAGCAGCAGATGTGTGCCATCGGGCGCGCGCTGATGAGCGATCCCAAGCTGCTGCTGCTCGACGAGCCTTCGGCCGGCCTCGCGCCCGTCGTCGTGCAGCAGGTGTTCGAACTGGTGAAGCGTATCCGGGGCGGTGGCCTCACGGTGCTCATCGTCGAGCAGAACGTGCAGCAGGTACTGCAGGTCGTCGATCGCGCCTATCTGCTGGAGGCCGGTTCGATCCGGGCCTCCGGCGCGTCGGCCGATCTGCTGGCCGACGATTCCATCCGGCAGGCGTATCTCGGTGTTTAGGGTTCTTCCGGGCGAAGTAGAATCACCTTCCTCCCCATTCAAATGGGGAGGTGTCGGCGTCTTGCGCCGACGGAGGGGTCAAAAACTTTGCGACGCCCATGACCCCATCGCCCCGTATGACGGGGCACTTCCCCATCTGAATGGGGAAGAGATCGATCCCGATCTCTGGTGGTTCAATCCACATCGGAGAAACTCTGGGCCCGGACATGTCGGACGCCGGGGGCGCGCGACTCCAGTCGCGCGTCATAACGGGCCGCCAATGAAGATCGCGCCACTGGAGTGGCGCGCCCCCAGCGAGGTGGCGCGATGATGGAAATTTTCGACATCTACCTGCTCGAGGCGCTGGTCAACGGCATCCTGCTGGGCGGGGTGCTGGCGCTGCTCGCACTCGGCCTCAACCTGATCTTCGGCGTCATCGACGTCACGTGGATCTGCTACGCCGAGCTGGTGATGATCGGCATGTACGGCATGTACTACCTGTTCTCGGTGTACGGCCTGCCCTACTGGGTCGCCGCGCCGATCTGCATCCTGCTGGTTGCGGCCATGGGGGCGGCCCTTCACTTCCTGGTGATCGAGCCGCTGCTGGGAGCGCCGCCGATCAACCAGCTGCTCGCCACCGGCGGCGTGCTGTTCGTGCTGCAGAGCTTCGCCACGGTGGCCTTCGGCATCGACTTCCGCAATCTCGGCATCCGCCTGCCGGTCCTGGCGCTGGGCGAGATGCACTTCAGCTACGCGCGCCTGCTGGCCTTCGGCGCAGCGCTGATCGGCATGGTCGCGGTCTATCTCTTCATGACCCGGACCTACACCGGCACGGCTATCCGCGCGATCGCCCAGGACCGCCAGATCATGGCGCTGATGGGCGTCGACACGAAGAAGATCTACCTCGTCACGTCGGCGCTCGGCGGGGGACTGGCCGGACTCGCCGCCTGCCTGCTGGTGCTGCAGTACGACGTCCATCCCTTCGTCGGCCTGTCCTTCGGGCCGATCACCTTCCTGATCTGCGTGCTGGGCGGTCTCGGCAACTTCGTCGGCGGCTTCGTGGCCGCCTTCCTGTTCGCCGAGATCATCTCGCTCGGCGGTCTCTTCTCCGACCTCGAGTGGGGCTACGTGCTGGCCTTCGCCTTCTTCATCGTCATGATGTTCATCCGGCCCGCCGGCCTGCTGGCGAAGCGCTCATGAACAAGCAGCTCGCCTGGGGTGTCGGCCTGGTGGCGCTGGTCGCGCTGCCCTTCGTCTATCGCGACCCCTATCATCTGCACATCCTGGTGCTGATCCTCATCTGGTCGTTCGCCTACACGTCGTGGTCGATGATGGGGCGCTTCGGACTGGTGTCGCTGGGCCATGGCGGGTTCATGGGCGTCGGCGCCTACGTGACGACGCTGCTGTGGAACCATCTCGGCGTCTCGCCCTGGATCGGCATACCGGCTGCCATGCTGTGTGCCGGCGCGCTGGCGCTGGTGGTGGCCTATCCATGCTTCCGCTTCCGCATCACCGGCCATTATTTCGCACTGGTGACACTCGCGCTGTCGGGCATCGTCCTGCAGATCATCATCGCGACCCGCGACTATACCGGCGGTTCGCTGGGCTACACGCCGGAGCGGACCAAGGGCAGCCACATCCTCGCGTTGCAGTTCGACGACAAGGTCGTCTGGTATCTGATTGCACTCGGCGTCTGGGCCAGCGGCCTGGCCGTCTGGTACTGGATCGACCGCAGCATGAGCCGTTACGCGATGGAGGCGATCTCGGAGGACGAGGACGCCGCGGCGGCGGCGGGCGTCAATGTGACGGCCGAGAAACTGCGCATCACCGTGATCAGTGCCGTCATGACGGCGATGGCGGGCGCCCTCTATGGCCAGTATCAGATGTTCATCGCCCCCGACACGGTGAGCGGAATCGCGGTCTCCCTGCAGATGGTGTTCGCGGCCGTCGTGGGCGGCATTTACGTGGCCCTGGGGCCGACGATCGGCGCCATCATCACCATCATGCTGGCCGAGGTCCTGCGCATCGGCTTCGGCACCAAGGCCGTCGGCTGGGACAATCTGGTCTACGGCGTGCTGCTGGTCGTGTTCATCATCTTCCTGCCCAAGGGTATCCTGGGCAGCCTGCTCGACTGGCTGAAGTCGTCGGGCAAGCAGAAGAATCGATGAGCCGACGAGGCGCGCCGGACTGTTGTCCATATGAGGACCGGCGAAGGGCCTCAGTGCTGATCCTGGCCGCCGCGCACCGATAGCGCGGCGATCTCGAGCGGCGCATCGCGGCCGCGGATCGTCAGGGTCGGCAACGGTTCGGCCTGAAGGCCCGCCGGCAGGCGGACCCGGGCGAGCAGTTCGCCGGACGCCAGGACATCGCGGCCGAGGCCCTTCGAAGCGTCGAGCAGGCGCGCCGCCACGTTCAACGTGTCTCCGACATAGGCGATCTCGCGGCGCACGTCGCCGATTTCACCGGCGACGATCTCGCCGCAATGCAGTGCCGCGCGAAACTCGGGGACGGTGCCGAACCGGTCGCGGTAGCGCGCTGCGTTGCGTGCGATGTTCTGGCGGACGAGAAACGGGCAGTCGAGGCAGTCGCCGGCGCTGAGCGCCAGGCCTTCGGGCCAGGTCAGGATCGCCTCGTCTCCGACGTACTTGTGGATTTCGGCGTCGCATTCCAGGGCAGCGTCGGCGATGTCGCGGAAGAAGGCATTGAGCAGCTCATGGAACCGGATCGCGCCGAGCTTTTCCGCGAGCCCGGTTGAATCCTTCATGTCGATCAGCAGGAACGCCCTTTGCTCGCTTCGGGGCCGGGCATATCGCCCGAGCAGCAGGTTCTTCAGGGTGCCGAACCCCAGCAGGCGGCCCGTCTCGATGATGAGGTTGCCGGCCACCGACATGCCGACGGAAAAGAGTATGGAATTCCGGAAGATCGGGTCGAAAAGGACGAAAGGCCGGCTTCCGATCGACATCAACAGGCGCGAGACGATCAGGCCTGCGACGATGACGACGCAATAGAACGCCACCTTGACGAGGAAATAGCCGACGAGCGGCAGGTGACGCATCCAGCCAAGCGCGTTGATGCGCGCGCGCCGCACTTCGAAGAAGGCGATCGGCGTGGCGATCAGCAGGGACGTGAGGATACCTTGCACGACGCCCCTCCACGGTGGATCGTCGGCAGGAGCCACGGCTTGGCCGAAATAGGCGCTGATCACGGCGCTGGCCAGGCTGATCCACAGGATGATCCGCCATTCGCGCCGGTTGCGCCGCGACATCGTCATGCGGAGGCGTTGGGCATCCGGTCGAGCGCCCGCTTGAACGTGGCGTGATCCACATTGCCGCCCGAACACACGACGGCGACGACTCGGCCCTTCACGGGCAGCTTTCCGGTAAGGGCCGCGGCCAGCGCGACGGCTCCGCCCGGCTCGACCACCAGCTTGAACTCGCGAAAGGCCAGTTCCATGGCGTCCAGCACCTCCTCGTCCGTGACGACGAGGCCCGGCCCCAGCAGCTGCTGCGCCAGCGGGAAGGTGACGTCGCCCGGCGTCGGCGCCAGAAGAGCGTCGCAGATCGAGCCGGAGAGCTTCTCGTTCTTCTGCTTCCTTCCGGCGGCGAGCGAGCGGGCGAGATCGTCGAAGCCGGCAGGCTCGCCGGCATGCACCATCGTGGTCGGGCTGATGCCCTTGACGCCCAGCGCCACGCCGGTCGCCAGGCCGCCGCCGGAGCAGGGGGCGGCCACCGCATCGAGCGTCACGCCCAGCGCCTTCGCCTCCTCGGCGATCTCGAGGCCGGCCGTGCCCTGGCCCGTCAGGATCCAGGGATGATCGTAGGGCGGCACGATGGTGGCGCCGGTCTTCGTGGCAATGCCCTGACCGATCTCCTCGCGGCTGTCCTTCACCCGATCGTAGAGCACCACCTCGGCGCCGCTGGCCCGCGTGTTGGCGACCTTGAGGGCCGGCGCATCGGCCGGCATCACGATGGTGGCCTTGGTGCCGAGCAGGCGTGCCGCCTCGGCGAGCCCCTGCGCATGGTTGCCGGACGACCAGCCGACCACTCCCCTGGCGCGATCGGCCTCGCTCATGGAGGCGAGGAAATTGTAGGCCCCGCGCAGCTTGAACGAACCGGTGCGCTGCAGGCACTCCGCCTTGAGGAACAGGCGGCCGCCGAGCCGCCGGTTGACCCTCTCGTTCTCGAGCAGCGGCGTGCGGATCGTGACGCCCTCCAGACGGCGGGCGGCAGCCTGGACATCAGCGAAAGTCGGAAGCGAACTCATCGTGGAACACCAATCAGGTCGGGCAGGTCGGAAAGATCGCGGATTCGGGCGGAGAGCGTGCCGGGCAGGTTGTCGTCGGGCGCGCCGGTTCGGTTCACCCAGACGGTGCGGAAGCCGAACTGCGCGGCGCCATGCGCGTCCCAGCAGTTCGACGAGAGGAAGCAGACCTTGTCCGGCGTCACGCCGCAGCGCGCCTCGACGAGGCGATAGACGCGCGGATCTGGCTTGAAGGCGCCCGCTTCGTCGACGCTCAACACCGCCTCGAAATGGTTGGCAAGACCCGACGCCGCAACCATCGGGTCGAGCATGCCGGGATTGCCGTTGGACAGAATTGCGGTCCGCATGCCGGCGCGTGACAGGCAGGCCAGCATGCCCGGCGCCTCGGGGAACGGATCGAGGGCCAGGTAGGCCCCCATCAGCCGCTCGCGCGCAGCGGGATCGGTGATGCGATGGGCGGCCAGGCAATGGTCGAGCGCCTCTCCGGTCACCTGCCAGAATGGCGCATAGCTGGCCATGGCGTTGCGCAGCCACGTGTACTCGATCTGCTTGGTTCGCCAGAGCTGCGAAAGGGCCTCCGCGGAGGGGCCGACCGTCCGGCGATGGCGCGCGACCGCGGAATTGAAGTCGAAGAGCGTGCCGTAGGCGTCGAAGACGCACATCTCGACGCCTGGCAGGATGACGGTCATTCAATTGCTCCAGAGCGGCCCAGACCGTAGGCTAACAAGCATGTTCATTGCCATCGTTCAAATCCCCATGCCCAAGCGTCCACGGGACGCCGCCGTCGAGGCCGCCGCCAAATCGGCCCCGACCTATACGGCGCTCGGCGCGAAGGGTCTCCTGAAGAAGTACTATCTCAACGGCGACGCGGGCGGGGGCGGTGTCTATCTCTGGGCCTCGGAGGCGGCCGCCCGCGCCTGGTACACGCCGGACTGGGAGAAGCGCATGGAGGCGGCGTTCGGTGCCGCGCCGACGGTCACCTACTATGACAACCACGTCGTGGTGGACAACGAAGCGGGCCAGGTGCGCATCGACGACGCCTGACGGCGCAACCGCGGTTGCGCGCTTTCATCAAGTGACGGGGAGGAAGCAATGCAGAGGCGCAAGCTCGGCCGGACGGGCCTCGAGGTTTCGGTGCTCGGATACGGCGCGGGTGCGGTGGGCGGGCTGTTCACCAAGGGCGCCGCGCAGGACCAGGAGCGTGCCGTGGCGCGGGCGATCGAGGCCGGCATCAATTATTTCGATACGGCCGCCCGCTACGGCGACGGCGAGTCGGAGCGCAATCTCGGGCGTGTCCTGAAGGCGCTGAAGGCCGACGTCGTGGTCGGCACCAAGTTCCGGCTCACTGCAGCGGACCGCGCCGACGTCGCGGGACTGATCGCCCGGTCGACCGAGGAGAGCCTGAAGCGCATGGGCCGGGACCATGTCGATCTGCTGCAGCTCCACAATCCGCTGACAGCCAGAGACGGCGGGGACAGTCTGGATGTCGAGATCGCCCTGAACGAGGTCGTGCCGGCGCTGGAGAAGCTGCGGAAGCAGGGCAAGACCCGCTTCATCGGCTTCAGCGGCGTGGGCGAGCCCGCCGCGCTGCTGAAGGCCGTCGACTCGAAGCTCTTCGACACGGTTCAGGTCGTCTACAACGCCCTGAACCCCAGTGCCGGCGGGGCGATGCCCAAGGGCGCACCCGGCCTAGACTACGGCCGCCTGCTCGACCGGGCTGAGGCCGCCGGCATGGGCACGATCGTCATCCGCGCGCTGGCGGGCGGCGCGCTCGCCGGCACGATGGACCGCCATCCGCTCGCCCAGCAGCAGGTCCCGCCGATCGGCTCGGCCCCGGACTTCGCGGGCGACGTGGCGCGCGCGCGTGAACTGGAGCCGCTGGTGAAGGAAGGCGTGGCGGGCAGCCTGACCGAGCTCGGCGAGCGTTTCGTGATCTCGCATCCGAGCGTTTCGACGATGCTGGTCGGCTACTCGACGCTGCAGCATCTCGAGGAAGCGATCGCCGCCGTGAACAAGGGCCCGCTGCCGGCGGCCGTGGTGCAGCGGATCACCGGCTAGGCCCAACGCGCAGGAACAAGGATCCGTCGATGGTGGGCGCGTGGCGTGGCGCATGTGGGTCAAGGTCGTGACGGCCAGCGAGAAAGCCGCCGTGGATGATCCCACCCGTATGAAAGCGCCCCCGAAACCCCGTTTCGACGTCGCAGCGTTACGCACACAGGCCGGCGCCAAGGTGTTCGCGCGGGGCGAGGAGTATCATCGCGACGGGCAGGTCGATCTCCTGTCGGTCGAGCGGGACCGGGTGCTCGCCCGGGTCCTCGGCTCGGAGGACTACCGCACCGTGCTGAGGGGGCGGGGAAAGAAGATCCGCGGAGAATGCTCGTGCCCGGCCTTCCGCGATTGGGGTTTCTGCAAGCACCTGGTGGCGACCGCTCTCGCCACGAATGAGGTCGCCGACGAGGGCTGGGAGAAAAAAACATCGATCCTCGACCTCATCCGCGCCCATCTGAAGCAGCAGGGCACCGATGCTCTGGTCGAATTGGTCGTCGAACTCGCCGAGCGCGACACGACCCTCTTCCGCAAGCTGGAGATCGCCGCCACGGCCGCGTCTCCCAGCGATGCGAAACGCCTCGAAAAGCAACTCCGCCGGGCGATCGACGGCGCCACGCGCACGGGCGGCTTCGTCGGCCCTGACGAAGTGGATGCCTGGGCCGACGATGTCGGCGCTGCTCTCGCCACCATCGCTCAACTCGCGGACGGGGGACACGCTGCTCTGGCCGTGGAACTCGCTCTCCACGCCATCGACCGCATCGAAGACGCGATCGAGGCGATCGACGAGTCCGGCGGCCATGGACATGCCCTGCTGGAGTACGCCGGCGACATCCATCTCGCCGCCTGCCTGGCGGCGAAGCCCGACCCGGTCGCCCTCGCGCGCGATCTCTTCCCGCGCCAAATCCATGGCCAGTACGATACTTTCCATCGGGCCGTGGTGCGGTACGACGAGGCGTTGGGCGAAGCAGGGCTCGCCGAATATCGACGCCTTGCCCTCGAAGCCTGGGAAAAACTGCCGCCGCCCGCGCGAAAGCCCGAGAAGAACGAAAAGGACCCTTCCGTCCTCGTCGACATCCTCGACTTCTTCGCCGAGCGCGATGGCGACGTCGAGACGCGCATCGCGCTGCGGTCCCGGAGCCTGTCAACGTCGTCCGACTATCTGACATTGGCCAAGTTCTGCCTTGCCGAGGGCCGCAAAGAGGAGGCGTTGCGGCACGCGGAGGAGGGGCTGTGGATGTTCGAGGACGGGCGACCGGATGAAAGGCTGGTACTCTTCGTCGCCGACCTCCTCGCAAAGGCCGGCCGGAAGGAAGATGCCGCCCCGGCTTTGTGGAAGGCTTTCGAAAAGGCTCCAAGCCTGGATCTCTATCGGCACATCCGGAAGCTGGGCGGGAAGGCTGCCCGCGATCGCGCCTTGACATACTTGGAGGCGAAGGCAGCGGCCAGCCAGCCCATGACCGGGGATATGGCGCCCGCCGCTTTCATTCAAGTTCTCACCGAAGAGAAGATGTACGATGCCGCGTGGGCGGCCGTGCGCAATCACCCTGGGATGGGGCCATCCCTCACGGGACCGCTGGCCGAGGCGACGGAGAAGACCCACCCGCAGGAGGCGCTTGCGACCCATGCCCGGAATGTCGAATTCCAAATCGCCAGGGGCGGCGGCACGGGCAATAGAGAGGCTTGCCGGCTGATCGACCGCATGGCGGGATTGCGCGATCCGACGGCTCAAGCCCAATATGTGGCGACGCTGAAGAAGCGTCACCGGCTCAAGCGCAATTTCTTGAAGCTTCTGGGATGAAGCCATGCGGCGGTCCGAGATAGAGGAGCAGAATCAGATCCTCTTGCGTCAGCAGCGCCAGTTCCGTCTGGCCGCGGACGTGGTGACGGATGCCCTCATGGATTTCCCGGACGTCCGCGCGATAGCCGTCATCGGTTCCGTTGCCCCAAAACTGTGGAAGGAGATACCGCGCTTTTCGGAGTTCCGCCGCGCACGTATCGAAGTCTGGCACGAGTGTGCGGACCTAGATCTGGCGGTGTGGCTCGATTCCCAGAACACTCTCGGAGCGATGCGTCGTGCGCTGGCACAGGCATTGAACAATGCGTTCAAGGCAGGTGTGGATATGAGCGTTACGGCCCATCAGGTCGATGTGTTCCTGTTCGAGCCGGACAGCGACCGCTACCTCGGACGGCTTTGTCACTACAATCAATGCCCGAAGGGCAAGCTCGACTGTCACGTTCCCGGCTGCGGCGCGATTCCCTTCAACAAGGTCGTCGACGGTTTCAGGCCATACGCCGATATCGTCGAGTCGGCGGCGGACACCATGCTTTATGTCCGTGGCAAGGGACGGCTACGTTCGGCCCTCGACCTGCCGTCAGTCGATGACTGAATTCACCGATCCAGCGCGTCACGCGTCCAGCGCTCGATGGCGCCCGCGTCCATGGCGCCGGACTGGCGGGCGATCGGCTTGCCGTGGTGGAACAGGATCATCGTCGGGATCCCCTGGATTCCGAACCGCTGCGCGAGTTCCTGCTCTTCGTCGGTGTTGATCTTGGCCAACCGCACGGCGGGTTCGAGCCGGGCCGCCGCGCGCTCAAACTGCGGCGCCATGGCCTTGCAGGGCCCGCACCACGGCGCCCAGAAGTCGACCAGGACCGGGAGGTCGCTCTTTGCGGCATGGGCTTCGAAGCTGCTCGCATCGAGGGCGACAGGATGGCCGTCGAACAGCGGTGAGCCGCACTGGCCGCACTTGCCCTTGTTGCCCGCCGCCAGTCTTTCCCGCGGAAAGCGGTTCAGGGTGCTGCAGCGGGGACAGGCGAGGAGCAGAGCATCGGCCATGGCATACCTCAGAGCATTTCAAGCACGATGTGGCCGCGACCGCTGCGCGGCCTTGATGCGGATCAACGCCGTGCCGCGCTACGACCGGCCAACTGCAGGCGGCACGGTCTGGAAGGGGCCGGCGAGGCGGGCGCGGTAGACGGTAACCGCCTCCATGATGCGCTGGACGTAGTTGCGCGTCTCGCGGAACGGCATCATCTCGATCCAGTCGACCATGTCGATCTTGGCCGTGCGCGGGTCGCCGCCGGCCTCGATCCAGCGCGCGACCCGGTTGGGCCCGGCATTGTAGGCCGCCAGCGCCAGCTCGTAGGAGCCGCCGAAACGCTGCAGCATCTCGGCGAGATACTGGCTGCCGAGCTGGACGTTGTAGGCGGGATCGCGGGTCAGCTTGCTCTCTATGAAGGGTACTTTTAGCCGCCCCGCCACGTCGCGCGCCGTCGTCGGCAGGAGCTGCATCAGGCCGAGTGCATTGGAGGTCGAGACCGCACCGGCGTTGAACGAGCTCTCCTGCTTGGCGAGCGCCAGCGCCAGCGCGCGCTCGATCGACCCGGTGGCGCCCAGATCGACGATGGGGAAGGCCGCGTCGAACAGCACGACGCCGTTCTCCGCGCCGCGGCGGGCCACGGTGAGCCCGACGTCGGGGCGTTTCAGGTCGAGGGAGAGTTGCGCCAGCAGCGCCACCTCTCCCGGCGACGTGACGGAGCGCGCGAGGCGCAACAGGAACGGGCGGGCCCGGTCATACTCCTCGACCTGGCCGAGATACCGCGCCATCGCCGCGAGTTCGCGGCCGGCCAGTGCCTGCTTGTCGGCAGCGGTGGGTACGGGATCGACCGGCAACTTCGGGCTCACGCCCTGAAGCTTCCTGGCCGCAAGCTGGCCGTAGAAGGTCTGGCCGTAGCCGGCCGCCCGCGCATACCAGTCGCTGGCGTCCTTGCTCTGCTTGGCTTCCTCGTAGGTACGGGCAAGCCAGTAGGCGCCGCGGCTCTTCGAGATGTCGGTCGAGACGCCGTCGTACAGCGTAGAGAAATGCTTCAGCGCGACGGCCGGCTTCTTGAGCTGGCGGAGCGCGATCCAGCCCGCGAGGAACTCCGCCTCGGCGAAGGAAACGCCCTTGGTGAGCCCGTGCCCGGTCGCGACGGCGTAGGCGTCGGCCGGACGATCGGCATCCAGCAACGCCCGCACCACCAGATTGCGCTCGTTCCACCAGGCATCGTTCTGGTTGGGAATCGGGCCGGCGAGTGCCGCCTTGGCTTCGTCGAGCGTGCCGGTCCTGCGGATCCATTGCATGCGCTCGAAGCGGAGCGTGGGCTCTGTGAGGCGCGCCGGCGGCAGGGCGCGCAGGAGCGCGGCCGTATCGGCCGCGCGGGTCGCCATCGCAAGGCGGGCATTGGCGACGGGCTGATAGTCCGGCGGCAGCTTCGGCACGAGGTCGCGCGCCACCTGGTGGCGACCCTCGCGCATGATGCGGTCGAAGCGGGCGACCTGGTCGGGGCCGGTCAGGAGCTGGGCGTAGCGATTGAGGAAGTCGGTCTCGTCGGAATTGCGCAGCGTGGCGTTCTGCCAGGTGTCGCGGGCGAAACGGGCGACGTCGTTGGGCGTTGCCGTGCTGGCCGCCTCGAGCCGGCGCATGTGGCCGGTGCTGGTGAGGGGTGGAAAGGCCGCGAAATAGCGGACGACTTCAGCGGCCGGCGTCTCGGGGCCGATCCGCTCCTCGGCCTGGCGGCGCAGTACCTCGGGCTCGGGCCAGTCGGGCTGCTCGCGCAGGAAGCGCCAGGTCGCGGCGAAGCTCGCCTCGGTCCTGGGCGCGGCCCGCAGGATGCTCCAGGCGACGTAGCGGTCGAGCAGCGTGTTGCGGAAGTTGGCCACGGCCGCCCGCGCGTCTGCCCAGCGACTGTCGTCGATCGACTTGAGGGCCGCCGTGAAGGCGGCAATCTCGGCGGCATTGAGCGGACTGGCGGCCACGGACGGGGCAGGCGTCGCGGCAGCCGGCGACGGCGCACTCCCCTGCACGGACGATGCGGAGGGCGGCGCCGGAGAGGGGGGAGGGCTCGGCTTCTCGACGTCGCCGGGCAGCCGTCGCACGCCGGTCGTCGGACCGGCCGGCTGGGCCAGGGCAGGGGCCGCAGCCAGCAGGGCGGCCAACAAGATGAGGGGGGATTTCCTGTGTTTCACGCCAAGAATCGTAGGCAGGGAGTTACGGCATCACAATGGCAAGTTGCTCACCTTGCAGCGCCAAACCCTGCGGCCTAGAGTGGATTGTTAAGGAAAAATCGGAGGAAAGCCATGTTCACCGGATCGCTCGTTGCGCTGATTACCCCGTTCAAGAACGGATCGGTGGACGAGAAGGGATTCGAGAAGTTCGTGGCCTGGCAGATCAAGGAAGGCACCGACGGGCTCGTTCCGTGCGGCACCACCGGTGAATCGCCGACCCTCTCGATGGAAGAGCACAAGCGGGTCATCGATATCTGCATCAGCGTGGCCAAGGGGTCGGGCGTGCCGGTGATCGCCGGCACCGGCTCCAACTCGACCGCCGAGGCGATCGAGCTGACGCAGCACGCCAAGAAGGCCGGCGCGGACGCCGCCATGCTGGTCGTGCCCTACTACAACAAGCCCACCCAGGAGGGCCTGTTCCAGCATTTCAAGGCGGTGGCCGAAGCCGTCGACATCCCGATCCTGCTCTACAACGTGCCGCCGCGCACCGGCGGCGACATGCAGGTCGAGACGGTGATCCGGCTGTCGCAGGTCAGGAACATCGTCGGCATCAAGGATGCGAGCTACGACATGGCGCGCCCGACCCTGACCCGCCTCAAGGCGAAGAAGGGCTTCGTCCAGCTCTCGGGCGAGGATGCCAGCGCGCTCGGCTTCCTGGCGCAGGGCGGCGACGGCTGCATCTCGGTGACGGCCAACGTGGCGCCGCGCCTGTGCGGCGACATGCACGATGCGTGGAAGAAGCGCGACCTCGACAAGGCGTTCGAGCTGCAGGACCGGTTGATGCCCCTGCACAAGGCGATGTTCTGCGAGACCAGCCCCGGCCCGGTGAAGTACGCCGCCGAGCTGATCGGCCAGTGCAGCGCCGAGATGCGCCTGCCGATGGTGCCGATCGCCGAGAGCAGCAGGAAGGCCGTGCACGAAGCCATGGTCGGCGCCGGCCTGATCAACTAGAAGCAGAGCTTCCCAAACCTACGAGCGTCCTGTGGCCAATAAACCGGAACTGGACCGCACCGTTGTGGCCCAGAACCGCAAGGCGCGGCACAACTACTTCATCGAGGAGACTTTCGAGGCCGGGCTCGCGCTGACCGGCACCGAGGTCAAGTCGCTGCGCGGCGGGCGCAGCACGATCGCCGAATCCTATGTGACGGAAGAGGGCGGCGAGGCCTGGCTGGTCAATGCCAACATCCCGATCTACGCCTCGGGCAACCGCAACAACCATGAGCCGCGGCGGGCGCGCAAGCTGCTGCTGCATCGTGGCCAGATCAACAAGCTGATCGGCGCCATCCAGCGCGAGGGCCGCACCGTCGTGCCGCTGCAGGTCTATTTCAATCCGCGCGGCCGCGCCAAGATCGAGATCGCCCTGGCCACCGGCAAGCAGGCGCACGACAAGCGCCAGTCGATCAAGGATCGCGACTGGCAGCGCCAGCGCGCCCGCATGATGTCGTCCCGTCGCTGAGGCATCGTCGCATGAGTCGAAGGAGCATCCGATGAGTACCGTCCTGATCACCGGAGCCGCGCGCGGCCTCGGGCTCGACTTCGTGAAGCAGTACGCCGCCAGGGGCTGGAAGGTTCACGCCTGTGCGCGCTTGCCCGGGTCGCTGAAGGAGGTCACGGGCGACATCCATCTCCACACACTCGAAGTCACCGACTACGGGGCCGTGAAGGCGCTGGCGTCGGAGCTGAAGGGCGAGGCGATCGACGTGCTGATCTGCAATGCCGGCGTGGCGGGTCGCGAGGCCGGTGACCTCGGCAGCATCGATCCCAAGGTCTGGCGCGACACGTTCGAGGTGAACGCGCTGGCACCGCTGATGATGGCCGAGGCCTTCGTCGAGCAGGTGGCGGCCTCCAAGGATCGCAAGCTGATCGCGATCTCCAGCCGTCTGGGCAGCATCACGCACAATGACGGCGCGCGTTACGCCTATCGCGCCAGCAAGACGGCGCTCAACATGGAATGGCAGAGCCTGTCGAAGGACACGGCTGCCAAGGGCCTGATCTGCGTCGTGCTGCATCCGGGCTGGGTGCAGACCGACATGGGCGGCCAGGCGGCGACGCTCACCATCGCGCAGAGCGTGCCTTCGATGGTGAAGGTGATCGACGGGCTGAAGCCCGCCGACAATGGCCGCTTCCTGAACTACGACGGCGCCGAGCTGCCCTGGTAGCCATGCTGCTCAGCGAAGAACAGACGCTCATCCGCGACACCGCCCGCGCCTTCGCGCAGGAGCAGGTGCTGCCGCATGTGCGGGCCTGGGAAGCCGCCGGCGAGATTCCCCGGTCGCTGCTGGCCGAGATGGGACGTCTCGGCTTCATGGGCATGACGGTACCTCCGGAGTGGGGCGGTGCGGGCGCCGACATGGTGTCCTACGTGTTGGCGCTGGAGGAGATCGCGGCGGCCGATGGCGGCCTGTCGACGGTGATGAGCGTCAACAATTCGCCCGACTGCGCTGCGCTGCTGGCCTACGGGTCGGACGAGCAGAAGGAGAAGTGGCTGAAGCCGCTCGCCCGCGGCGAGGTGCTGGGCGCCTTCTGCCTGACCGAGCCGCACGCCGGCTCCGATGCCTCCAACCTGAAGACACGCGCCGAGCGGCGCGGCAACGGTTGGGTGCTGAACGGCGTGAAGCAGTTCATCACCTCGGGCCGCAGCGCCGACATGGCGCTGGTCTTCGCGGTCACCGATCCTTCGTCGGCCAAGCGCGGGATCTCCTGCTTCATCGTGCCGACCGACACGCCGGGCTACCGGGTCGCCTCGGTCGAGAAGAAGCTCGGCCAGAAGTCGTCCGACACCTGCCAGATTGCGTTCGAGGACTGTGCCGTCGGCGCCGACGCCATGCTGGGCGGGGAGGGCGAGGGCTACCGCGTGGCGCTGGCCAATCTCTCGGTCGGACGCATCGGCATTGCCGCTCAGTCGGTCGGAATGGCGCGGGCCGCCTTCGAGGCGGCGCGCAGCTACGCCCAGGAGCGGGAGGCGTTCGGCACCAAGATCGCGAACCATCAGGCGGTCCTGTTCCGGCTCGCCGACATGGCGACCAAGGTGACGGTCGCCCGGCAGATGGTGCTGCATGCGGCAACCTTGCGCGACGCCGGTCGTCCATGCCTCACCGAGGCCGCAATGGCCAAGCTATATGCTTCCGAGATGGCCGAGGAAGTGTGCTCGGCCGCAATTCAGATCCATGGCGGTTACGGGTACGTTTCCGACTATCTGGTGGAGAAGATCTGGAGGGACGTCCGCGTCTGCCAGATCTACGAGGGCACCAGCGACGTGCAGCGTATCCTGATCGGCCGTGGCCTGGCAGCCTTGTAGTCTCGCCTTTCGCTTGTTCCCGATCACGCCCCATGCGAACATCATCTGGTGTGAGGCCGCGAAAGCGGTTTGGGGAATTGGGGGGAGCCGGGCGACGGATGGTCGGTCGTGCGCCATAACTTTATGAAGCTGATTGCACTCGCCGCAGCCCTGCTGTCGGTGACCGGAGCTGCTGTCGCCCAGGACACCAAGGCGGGGCCTAAGAACGTGGCTGCCCCGTCCACCGCCCGTGTCATCCAGATGCAGACGGCCTTCAATCCGGCCCTGCCGGGGTCCGGCGAAGGCGTGCGCGTCTTCACCCGGTCTCTGAAGAACATGACGGCCGGTGCCGTCGCCATCAAGATCCTGGAGCCGGGCAGGGTGGCGCCGACGGCCGACATGCTGGACGCCATCGTCGCCGGCGACCTCGAGGCCGCTTTCACCTGGTCGGGCTATGCCGCCAACAAGGCGCCGGTTTTCAATATCTTCGCCACGGTGCCCTTCGGGCTCGGGCCAGAGGAGATGGCCTCCTGGATGCTGGAGGGCGACGGTTCCCGCATCCATCGCGACGCTTATGACAAACTGGGCGTGACCGGCATCCCCTGTGGCATGCAGGGTCCCAAGGGGGGCGGCTGGTTCCGTGGCGAGGTGAACACCGTGGCCGACTTCAAGGGCTTGCGGCTGCGCTACGGCAAGCTCGCCGCAGAGGTGATCGCGCGACTGGGCGCTGTCGTGGTGCCGCTGCCGCCGGGCGATTTCTTCTACAAGCTGCAGCAGGGCAACGTGGACGGCGGCGAGATGTCGACGCCGGCCATGGATGCGGCCCTGGGCTTCGATAAACTCGGGCTTCCGTACTATCTGCCGGGCTGGCAGCAGCCCTCGGCCGTGCTCGACTTCCTGATGCGCAAGGACAAGTGGGCAGCCCTGCCGGCCTCGCTGCGGGCCCAGATCCAGACCGCCTGCCAGGCGAACATCGCCTGGATGCTCAGCCGCTCGCCCAACGTACAGGGTGTGGCGCTGGAGAAGCTGAAGGCGTCCGGCATCGAGGTCCGCGAATGGTCGCCCGACGTTCTGGCCGCCTTCCGCAGGAACAGCGAGATCGTCGTCAAGGATCTGGCCGAGCGCGACGCCGACTTCGCGGCGGCGCTGGCGAATCAAAAGGCTTTCATCGCCCAGGGAGCGCAGTGGCGCGCCCTCTCTCGCCTGCCGTAACCGGCGGCTTGCACGCGGTCCCCGGTCCGGGCAGTTTCGCCCTGACATGACCGTACTTTCCTCCCAGATCGACACCCGTTCCGAGACCTTCAAGCGCAACGCCGAAGCGATGCGGGCGCAGGTCGAGGATTTGCGCCGCCGCACCGACACGGTCCGCCTCGGCGGCGGAGAGGACTCGCGCAAGCGCCATGTCTCCCGAGGCAAGCTGCTGCCGCGCGAGCGGGTGCGGGCGCTGCTCGACCCGGGCTCGCCCTTCCTCGAGCTGTCGCCGCTGGCGGCGCTCGACATGTACGACAACGAGGCGCCGGGCTCCGGCGTGATCACCGGCATCGGCCGCGTGAGCGGCGTCGAATGCGTGATCGTCTGCAACGACGCCACCGTGAAGGGCGGCACCTACTATCCGATGACGGTGAAGAAGCACCTCCGCGCCCAGGAAGTGGCGATGGAGAACCGGCTTCCCTGCGTCTATCTCGTGGATTCCGGCGGCGCCAACCTGCCGCAATGGCCCGAGGTGTTCCCCGACAAGCACCATTTCGGCCGCATCTTCTACAACCAGGCCAACATGTCGGCCCAGGGCATCCCGCAGGTCGCGGTGGTGATGGGTTCGTGCACCGCGGGCGGCGCCTACGTGCCGGCGATGAGCGACGAGACGGTGATCGTGCGCAAGCAGGGCACGATCTTCCTCGCCGGCCCGCCGCTGGTGAAGGCCGCGATCGGCGAGGTGGTGAGTGCCGAGGACCTGGGCGGTGCCGACGTGCATGCCCGCACCTCCGGCGTCGCCGACCACTATGCCCAGAACGACAGCCATGCGCTGGGCATCGCACGACGCATCGTGGCCAACCTCAACTGGAAGAAGTCTCCCTCGGCCTCGCTGCTGCCGCCGCGCGATCCGAACTATGCCGCCGAGGAACTGTACGGCGTGGTGCCGATGGACACCCGCACGCCCTACGACATCCGCGAGATCATCGCGCGGCTGGTCGACGGCAGCGAGCTCGACGAGTTCAAGCACCTCTACGGCACCACCATCGTCACCGGCTTCGCGCGCATCTGGGGTTATCCGGTCGGCATCGTCGCCAACAACGGCATCCTGTTCAACGAATCGGCGCTGAAGGCGGCGCACTTCATCGAACTGTGCGGCCAGCGCGGCATCCCGCTGCTGTTCCTGCAGAACATCACCGGCTTCATGGTCGGCCGGAAGTACGAGGCGGGCGGCATCGCGCGCGACGGCGCCAAGATGGTGACCGCGGTCTCGACCGTGAATGTCCCGAAGTTCACCGTGATCGTCGGCGGCAGCTACGGCGCCGGCAATTACGGCATGTGCGGCCGCGCCTACAGCCCGCGCTTCCTGTGGATGTGGCCGTCGGCGCGCATCTCGGTGATGGGCGGCGAGCAGGCGGCGAGCGTGCTGGCCACCGTCCGGCGCGACAACATCGAGGCCAAGGGCGGCACCTGGCCCAAGGACGAGGAAGAGAAGTTCAAGCAGCCGATCCGCGAGGCCTACGAGCGCGAGGGCCATCCCTATTACGCGACGGCACGGCTGTGGGACGACGGCATCCTCGATCCGGTCGATACGCGCATGACCCTGGGCCTCGCGCTCTCGGCCTCGATGAACCAGCCGATCGGTCCGACCAAGTTCGGCGTTTTCCGGATGTGATCCGGACATGACCGACACGATCCTGACGAAGGTCGAGGGCGGCGTGGCCACGCTCACGCTCAACCGGCCCAAGGAGATGAATTCCTTCGACGGCGACACGGCGCGCGCCATCATCGATGCCGTGGAAGCCTTCGCCGCCGACGAGTCGGTGCGCACCCTCGTGGTGGCGAGCGGGGGACCGGTCTTCTGCGCCGGCGGCGACTTCAACTGGGTGCTGAGCTGGCCCGAGCTCGACGCGATCACCCGCAAGGTCGGCGCCGATTCCCTGATGGCGGCAATCCAGGCGGTCTACGATTTTCCTAAGCCGTCGATCGCGCGGGTCCAGGGCGCGGCGGTGGGCGGCGGCGTCGGCCTGATGCTCGCGTGCGACTTCGCGGTCGCCGTCTCCTCGGCGCGCTTCGGCCTGACCTCGGCCCGCAACGGCCTGCTCGCGGGCATCGCCATTCCCGTGCTGATCCAGGCAGTCGGCTCGCGCATGGCGCGGCAGCTCCTGATGCACGGCGGCATGTTCGATTCGGCGACCGCGCTGCGCATCGGCCTGGTCGACCAGGTGGTCGAGGAGGATGCGCTCGATGCCACAGTCGCGGCCCTCGCCGAGGAACTGCGCCGCGGCGCGCCCTCCGTCCAGACACTGGTCAAGAAGCTGATCACCGAAATCGACGCCATGCCGCACGATCGCGCGGTCGCCGACCTGATCGGCGAACACGTCGCCGTCCAGTGCACGACCGAAGACGCGATCGAGGGCATGAGTGCCTTCCTGAACAAGCGCAAACCGAAGTGGGCCGTCTGATGTTCTCCAAGATCCTGATCGCCAATCGCGGCGAGATCGCCTGCCGGGTCATCAAGACGGCGAAGCGGCTGGGCATCAAGACGGTGGCGGTCTATTCCGACGCCGATCGCAATGCGCGCCACGTCGCGATGGCCGACGAGGCCGTGCATATCGGCCCCTCGGCGGCGCGCGAGAGCTATCTCGTCGCGGACCGGATCATCGATGCGGCCAAGAGGACGGGCGCGCAGGCGGTGCATCCGGGCTACGGCTTCCTCTCCGAGAATGCCGGCTTTGCCGACGCCTGCGCCGCGGCGGGCATCGTGTTCATCGGACCGCCCGCGGCCTCGATCCGGGCCATGGGCTCCAAGAGCGAAGCCAAGAAGATCATGGAGAAGGCCAGGGTGCCGCTGGTGCCGGGCTATCATGGCGACGACCAGTCGCCGGAGCTGCTGGCGGCTGAGGCCGCGAAGATCGGCTTCCCGGTGCTGATCAAGGCCTCGGCCGGCGGCGGCGGCAAGGGCATGCGCGTTGTCGAGAGCGCGGAGAAATTCGCCGACGCGCTGGCCGGAGCCAAGCGCGAGGCCAAGGGCTCCTTCGCCGACGATCATGTGCTGGTCGAGAAGTACCTGACGCGGCCGCGCCACATCGAGATCCAGGTCTTCGCCGACGGGCAGGGGAACTGCCTCTACCTGTTCGAGCGCGACTGCTCGATCCAGCGCCGCCACCAGAAGGTGATCGAGGAAGCGCCGGCGCCGAACATGGACCCGGCGCGGCGCCAGCAGATGGGCGAGGCGGCGGTCGCCGCGGCGCGGGCCATCGGCTACCAGGGCGCCGGCACGGTCGAGTTCATCGCCGACCAGGACGGCACCTTCTTCTTCATGGAGATGAACACCCGCCTGCAGGTCGAGCATCCCGTCACCGAGGCCATTACCGGCCAGGACCTGGTCGAATGGCAGCTCGTGGTCGCGGCCGGCGGGAAGATGCCGCTCACGCAGGACGAACTGCGCATCGACGGCCACGCGGTGGAAGTCCGGCTCTATGCCGAGGATCCGGCGCGGAACTTCCTGCCCTCGACCGGGACTCTGGTGCATCTGAAGCTGCCGGAGGAGGGCGCACACGTCCGCGTCGACACCGGCGTGCGCCAGGGCGATACGGTGACGCCGTTCTACGATCCCATGATCGCCAAGGTGATCGTGCACGATCGCGATCGCACGTCGGCGCTGCGGCGCATGGCGGCGCTGATGGGCGAGACCGAGGTGGTGGGCGTCACGACCAATTCGGTGCTGCTCAAGGCGCTCTGCTCGCATCCCGCCTTCGTGGGCGGCGAGGTCGATACCGGCTTCATCGAGCGTCATCGCGCGACCCTGTTCGCCAAGCCGGCGCCGGCCGGTGACCGGGCCTTCGCCGTGGCCACCCTGGCGCGCCTGCTCGAATGGCAGGACGCGGCCAAGCCCGCGGCGGGCGATCCGTGGTCGCCGTGGAACCAGAAGAACGGTTTCCGCCTGCTCGAGGAGGGCCATGAGGAAGTGCGCTGGAAGGACGGCGAGCGCGAGGTCGTCGTGATCGCGCGGCGGCTGCGCCGCGGCGGCGTGCGGCTGGAATTGCCCGAAGGCGCGCTCGAGGCGCGGGTCGAGCGGCTCGAAGACGGACGCCTGGCGATCGGGTTGGGTCAGGACTCGTTCGTGGCCACGGTCGTGCGGCGCACCGTCCTCGACGGCGGCATCGACTACACGCTGTTCATGCACGGGGGCAGCCTCCGCCTGCGGCTCGTCGATCCGTTGGACGTCACGCAATACGAGGCGACGGCCTCGGCCGATGCCGTGGTCCGTGCGCCGCTGCCGGGCAAGATCATCGACCTGCGGGTCAAGGCCGGCGACACGGTGAGCAAGGGCCAGGCGCTGCTGGTCCTCGAAGCCATGAAGATGGAGCACACGCTCGCCGCGCCGGCCGACGGCACGGTGAAGAGCCTGCGTTACGCGGTGGGCGAGCAGGTCCCGGAGGGCGCCGAGCTGGTCGAGTTCGAGTGAGCGCGCCATGAGATCGCGCGCGACGGGGCGGTCTTTCCCATGATGACGATCACGTTCGCTGTCCTGCTGGCGGCGTTCGTGCTCCGTCTTTGGAATCTGCCGCGACCGGCGATGGCCTGTCTCTTCCTGTCGTTCATCATGGTCGTCGGCATTTTCCTCTGGGAGATCTACAGCCCCGACTATGGGTTCCGCATGCCTTGGCTGCAGGTCGACCTGAGGCGCGCCCCGACCGCGGGAAGCAGCTGAATGCCCGGCCTGCGCATCGAGCCTTCCATCCTGGTCATGCTGGATCGGCTGATCCTGCTGCTTCTGACGCTGATCCTGTCGGCGGTTCTCACCGCCGCGATGGTCATGCAGTTTGCCTTCGGCGAGATCCCGTGTCCGCTCTGCCTGCTCCAGCGAGTCGCCATGTTCGGCTGCTGCTTCGGGCTGCTTCATCAACTCCGCGCGCGTGAATCGGAGCGGGGCGGCGGCATCGCCCTGCTCTTTGCCCTCCTTCTCCTCGTCATCGCCGCAAGGCAGACATTGCTCGATATCGTGCCGCGCCCCGGTCACGCCTATATCGGCACCGCGGTCTTCGGCCTTCACATGCCGGTCTGGTCGGTCGTGATCGGCGTGTGTCTGCTGCTGGCCCTGGCGCTTCGGCTCACACTCTTCGGAGCGCCGCGCTTTCTGCCGCCAGCCGGACGGCCACCGCTCGCCCGGGCGGCGCGCCTTCTGGAATTCTACGTCGTGCTGATCTGCACCCTCAACTTTGCGTCGGTGGTGCTCCAGTGTGGCTTCGACCAATGCCACACGTTCGGATATCGCCTCCTCACATAGGGCGAGGGGGCTATCGGTCGTGCGCGACCTGCTCGACCTTCCTCCCCATTCAGATGGGGAGGTGTCGTCGTCACACGACGACGGAGGGGTCAGGATGTGCTGCGACGACGTGCATGACCCCATCGCCCCGTATGACGGGGCACTTCCCCATTTGAATGGGGAAGCGATTGACCCCGAATTCCGGCGGTTCGATCCACGTCGGAAAGACTCTAGCGGCGCGCGGCTCCCAGCACCGTGTTCAGCAGGATTGCGCCGAAGGTCGCCGTTCCGATGCCACCCAGGGCGAACTCGCCGAACTTCAGGGTGAAGTCGCCGGTGCCCAGCACGAGCGTGATGCCGGCCACCATGAGGTTGCGGCTCTGGGTGAAGTCGACCTTGTTGTCGACCCAGATCTTGGCGCCGGCGACCGCGATCAGGCCGAACACGACGATGCTGACGCCGCCCATCACCGGCAGCGGGATGGTGTGGATCAGCGCGCCGAACTTCGGGGAAAAGCCCAGCAGGACGGCGAACAGGCCGGCGACGACAAACAGGGCGGTCGAGTAGATGCGGGTGGCCGCCATCACGCCGATATTCTCGGCATAGGTCGTGACGCCGGTGCCGCCGACACTGCCCGCCACCATGGTCGCGACACCGTCGCCCAGGAAGGCGCGGCCGACATAGGGATCCATGTCGCGGCCGGTCATGGCGCTGACGGCGCGCAGGTGACCCAGGTTTTCGGCGACCAGGATCAGGGCGACGGGTGCGATCAGCAGGATGGCCCTTGTGTCGAAGACCGGCGTCGCGAAGGCGGGAATCCCGAACCAGGCGGCTTGCTCGAGCAGGGCGCCGTTCACCGGCTTGCCCCAGCCCAGCCCGTTGGCCAGCAGGGCATAGACGAGGGTGGCCGCGACGAGGCCGACCAGCACCAGCAGGCGCCGCGTCATGCCGCGGGTGAACACCGCGACCAGCGCGATGCTCAGGAAGGTGACGGCCTGCATCCAGGCATCGAACGAGGTCGGCGCCATGTTCTTGACCGGCACGGCGGCGAGGTTGAGGCCGATCACCGCCACCACGGCGCCGGTCACGACGGGCGGCATCAGCCGCTCGATCCAGCCGGTGCCAGTCGCCATCACGGCCAGACCCATCAGCGCATAGAGGGCGCCGCAGATCACGATCCCACCCAGGGCCAGCGCGATATTGGCGTTTGCGCCCTGGCCGGCGTAGCCGGTCGCTGCCACCACAACGGAGATGAAGGCGAAGGACGAACCGACATAGCTCGGGACCCTGCCGCCCACGGCCACGAAGAAGATCAGCGTGCCGACGCCGCTCATCAGGATGGCGACGTTGGGATCGAAGCCCATCAGCAGGGGCCCCAGCACGGTGGCGCCGAACATCGCCACGACATGCTGGATACCGAGCGCCACCGTTTGCGGCCATGGCAACCGCTCGTCCGGCGCGACGACGACGCCGTCGGCCGGGCGTTTGACGGTCCAGTAGAGCACTGCCCCTCGGCCTCGCTACTGCGAGAACTTCAGGTACTGAGCGACGAAATCGCAGCCGACGCTCTTGGAGTAGGCATCGATCAGCTTCTGGGTGATCGGGCCCGGTGCCTTGCCGTCGCCGACCGGCGCGCCGTTGAAGCTGCGGACCGGCAGGATGCAGAGGCTGGTCGAGGTGAGGAACATCTCCTCGGCATTGGCGGCATCGAACAGGTCGACGTCGCCAGGCGTGCACTCGATGCCGAGCTGCTTGGCCATGTCCATGGTCATCTGGCGGCTGACGCCCGGCAGCACATAGCGCTCCGACGGGGTGAACAGCGCGCCCTCGCGCACGATGAAGATGTTGCTGCCCAGGCCCTCGGCGAGGTTGCCGTTCTCGTCGAGCAGGATCGGCCAGGCGTCAGGGTTGAGCGCCTTGATGGGCTTCTCGGCCATGATCATGTTGAGATAGTTGTGGGTCTTGGCGCGCGGCGAGAGCATCGACGGGGCGATGCGGCGCGCCGTCGTGGTCATCGCCTCGGCGCCCTCGCGGTAGAGCTTGCCGCGCTTGGCGAGCGGCAGCGGCAGCATCTCGATCACGACGTTGGGGCCGGTATGGTCCCAGCCCTCGTCACCCACCGCGTCGACGCCGCGGCTGACCCGCTGGCCCAGCCACCAGTCGCCGACCTCGGCGCGCAGATGCTCGTTGCGGGCCACGACTTCCTCGCTGTGCGCGACCATCTCCTTGGGCGACAGGCCGGGATCGATCTGCAGGTAGCGCAGCGAGCGGTAGAAGCGGTCGATATGCTCCTTCAGCCGGAACGGCACGCCGTTGAAGGTGCGGGTCATGTCGAACGCGCCGTCGCCGTATTTCCAGCTGCGGTCGCGGAACGGGATCATGACCTCGTTCTCGGGCAGGAACTTGCCGTTGAACCAGGCGATACGCTGATTGCTGAGTTGCTGGGCCATGATGTCCTCCTGATCAGTTGGCTTGAAGTTCGAAGGCTGCGGCGGTGGTCGGCTGGCTGCGTCGCTTACCGGCGGTAGCGGGGGCGGCCGGCGCGATGTTGCCGTTCTCGTCGGCGAGGTCGGCGACATAGGAAAGGGCGCGGCGGATGTCGGTCTCCATCTCCCGACGGGCTGCCGTCGCATCGCGCACCTCAAGCGCTTCGATGAGACGCTGCCGGCCGGCCGGTCCGCGCGACGAGGAGATGAAGTCGGGATAGAGGAGGTTCATGTAGGGGCCGGTCTGCAGCCATAGACCTTCGATCAGGCGCAGCAAGGTCGGCTGCCCCGCCGCCGCATAGACGGCGAAATGGAACTCGCGCACCTTCTGGCGGTCGGTGGCGCCGTCGCCGCGATTGCGGGCGACGATGATCTCGCGGGCGGCGCGACGGATGCCGGCGATCTGGTTGCGCGTCGCCGCGAGGGCTGCCTTGGCGGCCGCGAGACCTTCCAGTTCCATGCGGATGTCGCGCAGCTCGAGGACCTTGTCGCGGGTCATCAACGGGACACGGACCGACCGGTTGGGGTTCATTTCGAACGCCCCTTCGGCGACCAGTCGGCGCATCGCCTCGCGCACCGGGGTCAGGCTGACGCCCAGCTCGCCGGCAACGTAACGGAAGGTGACCTTCTGGCCCGGCGCGAAGCGTCCAGACGTCAGCGCCTCGCGCAGCGAGGCGTACACCTGCTGGCGGAGCGAGGTGTCGGCGGCATCCGGAGGGGCTGCAGTGCGCGGCATCGGTCGCGAAGCTTAGCCCAGGCTCGTGGGATTTGTGATCACAAAATTGCATTGCTGGGGTTGAGGGCCGCGGTTAGGCTCATTCCGATTTGTGATCACAATGCTTTGGCCGCACGTTGTTTCGTGGGCATCTTTCTTGCTGGGTGAGGAACATGCGCTCCTACGCGAAATCGATCGCACTCTACGAAAAGACCCGAAAGCACCTGGCCGGCGGCGTCAGCAGCAACGTGCGCTATGCCAGCGTACCCGTGCCGCTGTTCTTTGCGCGCGGCGAAGGGCCCAGGCTCCATGACGTCGATGGCAACGTCCTCATCGACTACGTGCTGGGCAACGGTCCGGCGATCCTGGGGCACGCGCCGAAGAAGGTGATCGAGGCCGTCGCGGCCTCCCTGGGCGAGGGCCAGCTCTTCGCCGCGCAGAACCCGCGCGAAACCGAGCTGGCCGAAAGACTGTGCGGCCTGCTGCCGGGCGCGGAGGTCGTGCGTTTCTCGACCTCGGGCACGGAAGCCGTGCTGATGGCCTTCCGCCTGGCCCGGGCCTTCACCGGCCGCGACAAGATCCTGAAGTTCGAGGGCCATTATCACGGCTGGAGCGACCAGGCCTATATCAGTGCCCGGCCGCCACTGAACGAGGCAGGACCCGCAGACGCGCCGGTCCCGGTGGCGGGTTCGCCCGGCATGCCGGCCAGCGTCCTGGGCGATGTCGCCGTCTGCACCTGGAACGATCTCGACCTGCTGGAGCAGACGCTGGAGCGCCATCGCGGCGAGATCGCCGGGGTGATCATGGAGCCGGTCATGGTGAATGGCGGCGCGATCCCGCCGGCGCCCGGCTATCTCGAGGGTGTCCGCGCCCTGTGCGACAAGCATGGCGCTCTGTTCATCTGCGACGAGGTCATCACCGGTTTCCGGGTCGGCCTGCGCGGCGCCCAGGGAAAGTTCGGCGTTACGGCCGACCTCAGTATCTATGCGAAGGCGGTGGCGGCAGGGTTCCCGCTGGCCATGGTCGCCGGCCGGCGCGATATCATGGACACCCTGCTCGACAAGGGCGTGATGCATGGCGGCACCTACAATGGCAACGTCCAGAGCATGGCGGCGGCTCTGGCGGCCCTCGATGTGCTCGAAGCCGATGACGGCGCGGTCTATCGCGATCTCGAAGCGCGCGGCACCGAGTTGATGCAGGGCCTCGCTTCGCTGGCGAAAAAGCACAGGCTGCCGATCCTGGTGCAGGGCATGCCGGCGATCTTCCAGACCTTCTTCACCTCCGGTCCGGCGCCCCGCAACTATCGCGACTCGGCGGCCTGCGATCGCGATGCCATGCTGGCCTTCCATGTGGCCCTGCAGGAAGAGGGCGTCCGGTCCCAGCAGGCCGGAAAGTGGTTCCTCTCCACGGCGCACGACAGGCCGGTCATCGAAGAGACGCTCGCCGCCGCCGACCGCGCCATGGCCAAACTGGCCCGCGCCTAGATGTCGGATATCCGTCTCGAAGCGGTGACCAAGCGCTACGGCACGTTCGCCGCGGCCGACCAGGTCGACCTCTCGGTGACGCAGGGCGAGTTCGTCACCATCCTCGGGCCAAGCGGCTCGGGGAAGACGACTCTTTTGTCGCTGATCGCGGGGCTCAACCGGCCGACCTCGGGCCGCATCTTCATCGGTGGGCGCGACGTCACCAACGCGACGGCGCAGGAGCGCAATATCGGGCTGGTCTTCCAGTCCTACGCGCTGTTCCCGCATATGACTGTTCTGGAGAACGTCCTGTTCCCCTTGGGCGTCCGCAAGATCGGCGGCGCCGAGGCCGACAGGCTGGCGCGCGATGCCCTGAAGCTGGTCCGTCTCGACGGTCTCGAAGCGCGCCGCCCATCGCAGCTTTCGGGCGGACAGCAGCAGCGCGTCGCCCTGGCCCGCGCCGTGGTCTTCAAGCCCGACATCCTGCTGCTCGACGAACCGCTGGGTGCGCTCGACCGCAAGCTGCGCGAGGAGCTGCAGGTCGAGCTGAAGCAGCTCCAGCGCACGCTGGGGGTCACGACCCTGTTGGTGACGCACGATCAGGAGGAGGCGCTGTCGCTCTCCGACCGGATCATGGTGCTGGACAAGGGCCGCACGCAGCAGGTCGCGGCGCCGACCGAGGCCTATCTCAGGCCGGCAAACCGGTTCGTCGCGGAGTTCCTGGGCATCGCGAACTTCGTCGACTTGCCCGACGGCCGCCAGGGCGTGGTGCGGCCCGAGCGGGTCCGGTTTGGCGGTGAAGGGCAGGGACGGCCGGCGCGGGTCGTCGAGGCGATCTATCTCGGGCAGATGGTGCGCTACCACCTCGCCCTCGAAGGCAATCAGTTGGTCGTGGCAGCCGTGCCGTTCCTGGGCACGGCGCATGCACCGGGAGAGCGTGTCAGCGTTTCTTGGGAGTCGGCCGACGTTTGGCCAGTAACATAAAGGGGAACGAGATGAAGAGACGTACTTTCGTCGGTGCCGCCGCCGCCCTGCCGGCCGTCGGCCTCCTGTCCGGGACCGCGCGCGCGCAGTCCAAGGAAATCCGCATGATCGAGTCGGGAGGCGCTTCGGGCGAATCGATCCAGAAGGGCTATATCGATCCGCTGTTCCAGAAGACCGGCATCAAGGTCGTGCGCGAAAGCCCGAGCTCGCTCGGCAAGCTGCGCGCGCTGGTCGAGAGCGGGCAGACCACCACGACGCTGTTCGAGCTGGGAGCGGGCGTCGTCCTGCAGGCCAAGAAGCTCGGGCTGATCGAGAAGGTCGACTGGGCCGCCGTAAATCCGGCCGCGATGTTCCCCGAGGCCAAGGACGAGTACGGTTTCGGCTACCAGTATTTCTCGACCATCATGGCGTGGCGCAAGGGCGTGAAGGAACCGAAGAACTTCACCGAGTTCTTCGACACCAAGGCCTTCCCGGGCAAGCGCTGCCTGCCGGACTACCCGCATTACTGCCTGCCGTTCGCGCTGCAGGCGGCGGGCGTGCCGATCGACAAGCTGTTCCCGCTCGACGTCGATCTGGCCTTCAAGAAGCTGAATGAGATCAAGAAGGACGTCGCGGTCTGGTGGAAGGCGGGCGCCCAGCCGCCGCAGCTCATGAAGGACAACGAGGTCCAGTATTCGATCTGCTGGTCGGGCCGTGTCGTGGGCGATCCGGCGTTCGGCCTGAGCTTCGCGGGCGGCAAGGCCGACCTGTCCTTCATCTGCGTGGTCAAGGGCTCCAAGCCCGAGGACAAGGCGGCCGCCTGGAAGCTGATGCACGAGATGTCGCTGGCAGCGAACCAGGCGAAGGCGGCAGAAGTCATCTCCTACACCGGTCCAAGCCCGGATCTCGACAAGCTGCTGCCCCAGGACAAGCTCTGGCAGTTCCCGACCAGCAAGCAGAACAAGGACGTGCAGTATTTCGAGAACGCCCAGTGGTGGGCCGACAACGGCGAGGCCGTGAACAAGAAGTGGGAAGCCTTCAAGCTCAGCCTGTGATGCGACAGGCGCCGTTGGTCTGCGACCCTCCCCATTCAAATGGGGAGGTGTCGGCGTCCCACGCCGACGGAGGGGTCATGAGCATCGGTCGTGATGCTCATGACCCCTCCGTCGCGGATTACCGCGCCACCTCCCCATTTGAATGGGGAGGCGCAGAATGATTCGCTCCAGCGGCTTCTCGTTCATCGCACCGCTGCTGGTGCTGATGGTCGTCGCCTTCAATGCGCCCATCGTCTACATGCTGGGCCTCGCCTTCTGGGAGAAGGGGCGGGGCTTCACCCTCGAACACTACGAAGGCCTGCTCGAGGCGCCGGTCTACCTGCGCGTGCTGGGCAACACGATGCGGATCGCGCTGATCGCGACGATTGCCAACGTCATCATCGGCTATCCCCTGGCGCACTGGATGCGCGGGCTGGGCGGTCGCGGACGGATGATCGCGCTGGCGCTGGTCGTCCTGCCCTTCTGGGTCTCGATCCTCGTCCGCACCTATGCGTGGATCGTCGTGCTGGGCAATGGCGGACTGGTGAATCGCGCCTTGCAATGGAGCGGCCTCACCGATGCGCCGGTCTCCTTCCTCTACAACGAGCTGGGCGTGACGATCGGCATGGCCAACGTGCTGCTGCCGTTCCTCGTGCTGCCGCTGTTCGCCGCCATGATCCGCATCGACGACCGGCTGCTGCAGGCCGCCGCCTCGCTGGGCGCCCCGCCGCGCACCATCTTCTGGAAGGTCTATTTCCCGCTCACCCTGCCGGCGCTGGCCGCGGGCGCGCTGCTGGTCTTCATCCT
>CANIEC010000025.1 GCA_947466085.1 Rhodospirillales bacterium | reverse complement strand
TGGTGCGCGAAGGCGTGCCGGCGACCGCGATCGCGGTGGTGGGCCGTGGCGAGCAGGGCCTGCTGGTGCAGACCGGCCCGAACGTCCGCGAGCCGCAGAACCGCCGCGTCGAAATCGTCATCCAGTAAGCTGGCTGACCCTGGACAAGGAAGAGGCGGCCCGCACGGGCCGCCTTTTTCTTTGCCTATGTCCCGGCGTTTTCTTGAGAAGCCGGCCACCGCATCCCGTAGGAGTATCGGACTGGCATTGCGTGGCGGACGGCTGTAAAGGGCATGGCCCTGGGAACAATTTCGATTTCTGCTGTCCCGGTGCGATAAATCCGTTAGTAAACCTTGGCAGACGAAAAGGCAGACACGTCCGGTCATGGCCTCGACGCTCGTTACTCCCCTCCAAATCGCGCCGCGCCTCGACTATTCGATGCTGCGGAGGTTCTCGTTTGCATTCGGGCTGCTCTTCGTCTTCATTTCGCCCGCCTGTCCAGACCCGCTGGCCCTAGGCGTCGGCGCCTTCACGCCGTGGCTCATTCTGCGGCTGGTGGGCACGCCGACCATGCCCGCGGTCATTGCCTACTACCTCCTCTCCCAATGGCTACAGGTCTTCGCACGCGCGTTCCTCGCCCTCGTTGACGGCGAGCCCATGGCGCAAAGCATCAATGGACCTTGGGTGGTCAACGCCTACTGGTACATGCTGGCATCAACGGTGGCGCTGGCCTTGGCCTGCAAGGTGGCGCTGGGGGGCATCCAACCGCCGTCCGAGGAGAACTGGTCCGCCCATCTGTACTGGCGGCCGGTCGATGTGTTCCTGGTCTATCTGGGGTCCAACCTGATCACCCAGATGGCCGGCCTCACCTTCGGTGGCGTGCTCTACCAGTTCTTCGACGCCATCGCGCGCGTCAAGGTTGTGGCGGTGTTCCTCTTGTTTACCTCGGTCATGTCGGTGGGGCGCGGATGGCCGTTCCTGTTCGGTGTGCTCGCCATCGAAATCATTTCGGGCATGACGGGCTTGTTCGGCGACTTCCGTGGCGTCTTCGTGTTCCTCGGAACGGCAGCCCTTGCTGCGCAGATCCGATGGACCGCCCGAACCACCGGCTATGCCTTTGTCGCGGCTTTTGCCTTGATCGCGCTGGCCTTGTTCTGGACGGCTGTGAAGTTCGACTACCGAGAAGTGGCCACCGGAGCAGGAGGAGAATCTCAGGCCTTCCAGACCTCGATGTCCGACCGGGTTGGATACATGCTCGGGCGCATGGCAGGCGCTGCCGACATTGACTGGGGAGCGGCCTCGAAAACCCTCCTGGAGCGTCTGGCCTATGTCGATATCACCGGTTTGGTGATCAACGTCGATCTTGCAAGTGCCGAGCAGCAGAGCACGCGCCAATGGCGCGACGCCGTCAGCCACGTCTTCCAGCCGCGCTTCCTGTTTCCCGAGAAGCAGGCCCTCTCGGACACGGAGGTCTTCATTCGACTGACCAAGGCCGATCTCCTGGAGAACATGCGCGGCGGCACGTCCATCAGCGTCGGCTATATGGCCGAAAACTATGTGGATTTCGGCTTCCCCGGCATGCTTGGGGGCGTCTTCGCCACCGGTTTGATCGTGGCGCTGGTGATCAGGTTCTTCTTCTCGTTCGACGTCCCGTGGATGGTGCGGCAGGGGACGGCGCTCGCCTTTGTCTACGCAATCTGCGCCAGCGGTCTCGAAGTCTCGATTCCCAAAATCCTGGGCACCGCCGTAACCTTCGTTGTGGCTTACGGCCTTGCCCTGAAGTTCGCCTTCCCGGTTGGCCAGAGATGGCTCGAGAATCGCGCTCGGCAGGCGGCAGACCGAGAAGCCACACGGCGACGTATCAAGAGCCTTTTCCGCAGCGGTGGTGGCCCGCTCTAGGGGCCATCGTTGCGATTCAGCGGTGCCGTCCGACGACCGGGCGGGGGCACTGCGAGCGATCTGAGCCGGGTGATCGTGGGAGCATCCTTGAACGTCGAGCCGTTGGCATCGACGTAGCGGAAGCCCGTGCCACAGCGTTGATGACCGAGAATCAGCGTTTCCGGCGTTCCGCGCTTTATTCCGCACCTGCGCATCAATTGCTTGGCCGAGGAGGGTCGCGATGCGGGGCGGCAACGACCCGCGGAGAGGATCGTTACGGGCAATTCCCAATCGCCGGTGCCGTTGAACGCGCTGGGGCGCGCGGGCCGTCGGGAGCGGGTTGGGGGAATGCGCGCTTCATCAACCGTCCACTTGTTGAGTAGGGATCAGGCCAAATCGGTAATGATGCGGCGCGTCTTCTCCCGCAGAGCGCCGACGCAATCGCAGGCGCCGCGCTCGAGGCCGGCACGGTCGAGGATCGCGATCTTGCCGCGCTGGTAACGGATGAGACCTGCCTGCTGGAGCCCGTAGGCGATCAGGCTGACGGTGGGGCGTCTCACTGCGAGCATCTGGGCGAGGAAATCGTGCGTGAGGCGAATCACATCACCATCGATGCGATCGCGCACCTGGACGATCCAGCGGCACAGGCGCCGATCGGCGGTGTGAAGGGCGTTGCACGCGGCCGTATGCTGCATCTGGGCCAGCATCAACTCACTGCCCAACAGCGCCATCTTTCGCAGGACAGGACTTTGGCCGACGGCGGACGGAAGTCGGCCACGGGCATGCGCCAGGCCGTCGCATCGATCTGGACGATGGCGCGCGTGCCTGCGGTGTGACTTCCCAGCGCGGAAAGCGCCCCCAGTATGGCTTCCCGGGCGAGTGTCGCAGTCTCGATTGCCGCGCCATCCTGCATCATGGCGACCAGGGAAATCATGCCGCTTTCAATGAAGTAGACGTGCTCGATTCGGTGCTCTGGTTCCTGGAGGACCGAACCTTATGACAGCCGATGAAAGGCCAAATTGGGCCTCAAACGAAGTAGTTCGGCAGCGGGCAAGGCGGACAGAAAAAGGTTCTTCGGTTCGAACGCAGACGTCACTGTCGCTGTTTCCTCGTTTGTCGGGACCACGCGTTGACTCTCACGACTAGCGTGTGGGTCGGCCTTGGAATGGCCATCGCTGTATGCGGGCGCTCGATTCCCGGTCGATCCCCTGACGAACGAAGCGTCGGTTCCTGGCCGAATCGGCATGCAGGCTACTCAGAAGGGCAGGGCCCGGCCGTGAGGCATGCGTCGCCCCAGCCGGTCCCGCTTGACCACAGCCCCGTCTTTGGCTGCGCCCGTCTTGTTTTCATCCCCCTTTACGGCGGCTTCGGCGTGGCGCCTCCCCAACGGCGTGAGACGCGGTCCGTTGGGGCCATCGTGCAAAAGCCCGAGCAGTTCCAAGCGCAACCGATGCGCTGACGGAAGCTTGACGGTTTGGCCGACGGACAGCGCTCTGAGAAGACGTTGCTCCTCAGCGCTGATCCGCACCTGCGCGGTCGGCATTACTCACGGCTCCTTGAAGTCCAGGGTGGATCAGACCGCCGGCCTGAAGCGCCGGCTGGTCGTGCAACGGGGCCCTGGAAGGGCGGTTCCGGGGGGGAGGCCTTTTTGTCGGCGCCCTTCCGGCGATTAAGCCAGACCGATCTCCGCCGCCTTGATCTGCAGGGCCAGATACTTGGAATACATGCGGCATTGGGCGAAGGAGCCACCCTGGAACCACAGCCCTTGCTGCGCCGTCGCGATCCACATGTTGCGCAGTTCCTGGGTTCGGTCTTCGAAGCCCCAGACCGGTCCGACCTTGCGTGCAATCTCCGGCCCGAAAAGCTGTTCGACCAGGTGATCCTGGCCCTTGTAGCCGGTCGCAAGCACGACCAGGGCGGCAGGCCGTTCGCGGCCATCCTTCATCACGAGGCCGGTCGCCGTGAACGAGTCGATATCGGCATACTGGATCAATCCGATCTCGCCCTTCGCCACGAGATCGGAGGCGCCGACGTTGAAGTAGTAGCCGCCGCCGCGGCCGCGATACTTGAGCGGCCAGCCCGTCCCGTCCTCGCCGAACTCGAGCCGGAAGCCTACCCGCTCCAGAGCTTCGAGGAGGGGTGCATCATGCGCCCTCGCCTGGTCGGTAAGGAGGCGATGGGCCTTCTTCATCACCCGCAGCGGCACCGATACGTTGATCAGGTCGCGATCCTCGAGGGTCGGGCCCTTGCCGTAGTAGATGCCGTCATAGAGCTGTGCGCCCGGCTCGACGTTGACGATGAGCGTCGGACTGCGCTGGACGATGGTGACATGGGCGCCGTTGCCGTGCAGGTCCTGGGCAATGTCGTGTGCACTGGTGCCGGTACCGAAGACGTATACGGGCTGGCCCTTCCATTCGGCGCCGCTGGCGAACCTGCTCGAGTGCACGACGGTGCCTTTGAAGCGGTCGAGGGTCGGGATCTCGGGAATGTTCGGCGTGCCGCTCACGCTCGTCGCCATGACGATGTGCCGTGGATGCAGCGTGCGATGGACGCCGCCGGCCACCTCCATGTCGAGCTCGGCCGTCCAGCGCTTCGTGGCGGCATCCCATGTCGCGCCCTTGAAGCTGGTGCCGGTCCAGAAGTCGATCTCCATGGTCTCGACGTAGGATTCGAGCCAGTTCGCGATTTTGTCCTTGGGAATGTACTTCGGCCAGGTCTTCGGAAAAGGCAGGTAGGGGAAGTGGTTGGAGTGCTTCTGGTTGTGCAGCTTCAGCCCATGGTAGCGCTTGCGCCAGTTGTCGCCGACCCGCGCCATGCGGTCGACGACGAGCGCCTCTACGCCCAGCGCCTTCAGGCGCGCCGCTGCGGTGATGCCGGCATGACCGCCGCCCACGATCAGGACGGCGGGATCGCGATCGGCGTAGCGCGAGGCCTCACGGCGCCGATCGAGCCAGTTCGGGCCATGGAAGTCGCGCTCGAAAGCGGGTTCCTCGGCCTTTTCGAGGATCGTCTCCTCTTCGTGGCCGCGCAGCGACTCGAGTGACGTCAGCAGCGTCCACGCCTGCGCCGCTCCGGCGCGGCAGTCGCTGCGCTTCAGCCGCACGATGCCGGCGCCTGTCCCGATTGCCGTTTCGAAGGCCAGGATCGCTTCGACGCAGGGCTCGCCCGCGCGCTCGACATCGCGCGGCGGATGCCGCTCCGGATCGATCGCGAAGCCCGAGGCGCCGCTCGCCGCCACCGTGTCGACCAGTCGCCGCGCGACCTCGGTGCGGTCGCTCACGGTTTCGATCGTGCGCGTCAGTGCGACGATGTCGCGCCAATCGGCATCCGGCCGGAACAATGCGCCCACGCGCTCAGGGGCGTGTGCCTCGAGTGCCGCGTTCAGTTCGGCAATCCAGTCACTGACGATGCGTTTCGCATCACGGTTCAATTCGATATCCATCCGGAGACCCTGTCGAATGGTGTCCGCGAAGACAACAGGGACGCTGGTGTTTTCCGACCGGAGCGGCCCCTTTTTCTTTGGGTCGCTGCTTGTTCGCGAAGGACTTATGACCCGTTTACGAAAGGGAACGGGGCCTTTTTGCGCAGTCGGGTTGATCGTGTGAAACTGGCGTCAGCTCTGGGGAGAGCGGGGGAAGGCAATGGCCTTATGGCGGTTCTTGTGCGTGGTTTGCATCGCGCTGGCTGGTAGCGTGGCGCTGGTCGCGGGCATCGCATCGTCGGCCTCGGCGCAGCAATGGACCGAAGTGAGGGAGGGGAACTTCAGGCTCGAGATGCCCGGCCCGCCCGAGAAATCGGTCCAGGAGGTGACGGTCAACGGTACCGGAGAGGTCGTCGACCAGATCGAGCGGACGGTCACCCTCGGCGCTACTGAGTATTTCTTCTCCCATACGCCCTATCGGAGGATGCCGGCTGACCTCACGCCAGAGCAGATGCTGTTGAACAGCCGGGACGGTCGGCCCGGCCACCTCCTCGCCGACCGGCCGCTCACCGTTTCCGGCGCTCCGGCCCGCGAATATGTCCATGAAGAGGATGGCTGGGTTCTGGCAACGCGCGCCATCTATGCAGGTGACACGCTCTACCAGCTCATCGTGGTCGGAAGGGCCGGGGCCCAGACGGCGCCGGCGACCCGACGCTTCTTCGAATCCTTCAGCCTGGCACCGCGCCAGGCTCCCTAGCTAGGTGCCGCCGCGGTCGGCGCGGTGGAGCCGGATGGTCAGAAGCAATGCCCGGCCGAGCATGGCACTCCCGCAGAACATGGAGACAAGGGCCGCTCCAAGCCGGAAGATCTCCAGCTCCGGACTGCCCAGGAACGCAGCCACGCACTCCACGGCAACGGCGGCCCCCACGGCGATGGCCACCCAGAGGAGAACGAGCTTGGCGGTGTCCGTGAGGTCCACTTGTGGCCGGTACATGTCATGCCGGATGCCGATCATCATCCCGCGTGCCGCGCCAACGACGAATCCGGCGGCGAGCGCGGCGCCGAACAGCCAGCGCGGCTGGCGCTCGGCTAGCTGGAGGAGAGAGAGGATGATCCCGGCGAAGAGCGCCAGCAAGGCGGGCGCGAACAGGCGCCATGTCGAAATATAGCGTCGGCGCACCTCGCGCAGGGAGAGGTAGATGCAGCTGCCGGCCGCTCCGACCAACATCAAATGGACCAAGGTCAGATTGTGGATCACGCGTTCAGCTTACACGGCATTCGCTTCAAAGAAAGGGTTCCTCGATTTGTTGCCGATGCCCTATCCGAAGAGCGGCCTTGCGCCGACCCGATCCCGGCGATTCCGGCAAGCGAGGCCGGGTTTCGAATAACCGCCATTTCGTGCGTGTTGCCTCCCTTCGGCAGTCGTGGTTTCTTCCGCGCCACATGGGGGAGTGAAACGAACACTAGGGAGCTTCATATGAATAGACGTCAATTCATCGCCGCCGGCTCGGCCGCCGGCGCTTTCGGACTGGCCGGCTGGTCGCTGCCGGCCGCCGCACAGGCTCAATTCTCGATCGCTACCGGCACCACGGGCGCCGTCTACTATCCGCTCGGCGGTGCGATGGCGAACATCCTGAGCAAGAAGGTGCCGGGATGGGCGGTCACCGCCGAGGCGACGGCGGGCTCGGTCGCCAACATGCACATGATCCGGGACGGCAAGGCGCAGATGGCGCTCACCCAGTGCGACACGGCCTATGATGCCATCAAGGGTCTCGACAAGTTCAAGGACAAGCCGGTGGAGTCACGCACCCTGGCGGTCGTTTATCCCAACCTGGTGCATTTCGTGACGATGGAAGGCACCGGCATCAACAAGCTGTCCGACATCAAGGGCAAGCGCATCTCGACCAGCGCGCCGGTGAGCGGGTCCGAGGTCATGGCACTGCGCATCATCGACGAACTCGGCCTGAAGCTCAGCGACATCAAGCGCGAGCGCCTGTCGCCGGCCGAGAGCACGAACGCCATGAAGGACGGCAAGCTCGACGGCTACTTCTTCAACGGCGGCCCGCCGGTCGCGGCGATCACCGACCTGGCGGCGACCCAGGGCGTCAAGATCAAGCTGATCTCGACGGCCGACATGGTGCCGGCGCTGAACAAGAAATACGGTCCGGTCTTCGCCGCCAGCCAGATTCCGGCCAAGGCCTACCCGAACCAGGATGTGGCGGTGCCGGTGATCGCCATCTGGAACATCCTCGTCGTACCGGCGTCGATGAGCGACGACCAGGCCTACACGATCACCAAGACCCTGTGGGAGAACCATGCCGACCTGATCGCCACCCACAAGGCGTCGACCGACATGACGGCGGAGAATCAGAAGGCCGCGAACTCGTCGGTCCCGTTCCATCCCGGCGCGATGAAGTATTTCGCCGAGAAGGGCATCAAGCTGTCGTAAAGGCAGGACGATTGGCGGGGCCCTCCAATAGGGGGGCCCCGTTTCCATTTTGGGGTGGGAAGAACGATGACGGTCCAGGCCGAGCTGCTGAGCGACGAGGAAAAGCGCAAGATCGAGGAACTCGTCGAGCAGGAAGAAGGCGGCATCCACAGGTTCGTGGGCTGGTGGGGCAAGGTCCTCACCTTCATCGCCTTCACCATGACCATCTTCCATCTCTATGCCGCGGCCTCGACCATCGACACGCAATCCCTGCGCGAGATCCACGTCGCCTACGCGCTGTCGCTGGTCTTCCTGCTCTTCCCGGCGGTGAAGAGCTGGCGCAACCGGGTCGCACCGTGGGACATCGCGGCGGCCGGACTGGTGGTCGTCGTCATCTGGTACATGATGACGGGCGGCAGCTGGACGAGCCTCGCCGCCTCCGACGACTTCCTCGATCGTTACGTGTCACCGACCCAGACCGATCTGGTGATCGGCGGCATCCTGATCCTGCTGGTGCTGGAATCGACCCGGCGGGCGACCGGCTGGATCATGCCGATCCTCTCGGCGGTGTTCCTGGCCTATGCGATGTGGGGCAACTACCTGCCGTCGCCGTGGAAGCACAAGGGCTACCCGCTCTCAGACCTGATCGCCGAAGAATACATGACGCTGAACGGCATCTTCGGTTCGGCCATCGACGTCTCCGCCACGCTGATCATTCTGTTCACGATCTTCGGCGCCATCCTGCAGGCTTCCGGTGCAGGACGCTTCTTCATCGATTTCTCGCTGCGGGCCATGAAGGGGCAGCCGAATGCGGCCGGTCGCGCGGTGGTGCTGTCGTCGTTCCTGCTGGGAGGACCTTCCGGGTCCGGCGTTGCCACCACCGTGACCATCGGCACCGTCGCCTGGCCGATCATGAAGGAGGCCGGCTACGGCAAGTCGGCGGCCGGCGGCCTGCTGGCGGCGGGAGGCCTCGGTGCCATCCTGTCGCCGCCGGTGCTGGGGGCCGCAGCCTTCCTGATCGCCGAATATCTGAAGATGTCCTACCTGGACATCGTGAGGATGGCCCTCATCCCCACCTGCCTCTACTACTTCGGCCTGCTGATGATGACCGAGATCGATTCGCGCAAGTACGGCTTGCGCGCCGTCGATCCCACGGTCGATCTCACGATGTCGAAGCTGATGACGCGGTACGGCTTCCACTTCACGTCGCTGATCTCGGTGGTCGTGCTGATGGTGTGGGGCTTCTCGGCGACCTATGCCGTGTTCTGGTCGATCCTGCTCGCCATCCTGGTGAGCTACTTGCGCGCCGACACCGCTCTCTGGCCCAGCCGCCTCTTCCAGGCGCTGGCCGACGGCTCGATCCAGGCGTTGGGCGTCGCTGCGACCTGCGCCTGTGCCGGCCTCATCGTCGGCGTCATCACCAAGACAGGCCTGGCGCTGAAATTCTCTTCGATCGTCATCGACCTGGCCGGCGGCTCGGTCTTCTGGACGGCGATGTACACGGCGCTGATCGTCTGGGTGGTCGGCCTCGCTGTGCCGGTGACGGCCTCCTACATCATGTGCGCCGTCATCGCGGCGCCCGCGCTGATCAAGCTCGGCATCCCGGACTATGCTGCGCACATGTTCATCTTCTACTACGCCGTGCTCTCGGAGGTTTCGCCCCCGACCGCGCTGGCGCCGTTCGCGGCCGCCACGATCACGCGCGCCGATCCCTACGTGACCACGCTACAGAGCTGGAAGTATGCGCTGCCGGCCTTCCTCGTGCCGTTCATCTTCGTGCTCGATCCGATAGGAATCGGCTTGCTGCTCGAGACGCCCAAGAACATGAGCTGGCTCTGGATCCCCTGGGTCACGCTGGGGGCAACGGGGGGCATCGTGGCACTGGCGGTGGCGGCGCAGGGCCATCTGTGGCGGCCCCTCGGCGTGGGCACGCGCGCCATCTGCGGCATGGCCGGCATCGCGCTCACCTTCCCGGATATCATCGACGATTTCGTGGGTGGCCCCGTTGTCGCGCGCCTGATCGGCCTTGCCGTGCTGGCCGCGGTTATCGTCTATGAATACAGGCAGCCCAGGCGAACCGGTACCGCCGCCGCCTGACGGCGGCACGCCGTTCCTTCCGGCCGAAGCGCGACCATCTTCCTCCCATTCAGACGGAGAGGTGTCGGCGTATTGTGCCGACGGAGGGGTCATAGGCTGGTCGTTCGTCATTCAACGCTCTCGGACATTGCAAGCAATGTCCCGTCGCTTAGCGGGCTGAGCTTCGCTCAGCTGGCTACTGGAAAACGACGCGGGCCTCGCGGCCCAGCATCTGCGGGATGCTCTGGGGGTCGTCCGGCTTGATCTCGACCTCGACGAGCCGTGCATTGGATTCGCCGAGGTCTGCTTCGGACCGCTTGGTGCGCTTCACCGTCAACGGCGTACGGGTGATCGTTCCGACATGGATGGTGCGGTTGCCCTGGAAGGTGAATTCGACCTTGCCGCCCGGCTTCACGCTGCGCAGGTGGATTTCATCGACATCGGCGAAGATGCGAATCTGGTGGAGATCGACGATCTTCGCGATACCCCTGAACGAGATTCGCTCACCCTGCCGGGTGTAGATGTCGACCACGACGCCGTCGAGCGGCGAGCGCACCATGGCGAGCTCGCGCTCGATCTTGGCTTCATCGAGCTTGGCTTCGAAGATGGCGATATCGGCTTCAGTCTGCGCGAGATCGGCCGCGAGCACTTCCTTCTGGAACATGAGCTTGGCTTCCTCGCGCTCCAGCGTCTGCTGGGAGAGGTTGGACTGGAGCTGCTTCTGGTCGGGAGGCACGCTCGACCGGGACAGTTCAAGGTCCTTGAGCCGGTTCTCCTCGGAGGCCGACCTCACCGATATCTCCTGCAGCGCGATTTCGGCCGTCCTGTAACCCGAGATCATCGACTCGCGCCGCCGGCGCGCCTTGGCGATCTCCTGCTCGATCCGGCGCACTTCGACGTCCGCCGTCGCGTAGTTGTTGAGGATCGCGATGATCTCGCCGCGTTTGACGGCTTGTCCGTTCTTGATGCGAAGTTCGGTCAGTACAGAGCCGCCGACGGGATCGCCGGCAATGACGGCCGTTCCTGCCGGCGCATCGGTGTAGCCGCGCGAAATCAACGGCCCGTTCACTTCCGACCTATTCTGAGCCCTGCCGACCTGGAGGTCGGGCAGGACAAAGACGATGGCCAGCGAGATCGCGGCAACCGCGAGCGCGACAGCGCCGACCCATGCAACTTTATTGCTTTGCGCCATCCCGTACCGTTTTTACCACCCAACGAGAAGGGCCCGCATCTCCTTTGATCGTCAAGGAGGAAGCGCTGGTGCTGCCGGACAGGATTGAACTGTCGACCTCCCCCTTACCAAGGGGGTGCTCTACCACTGAGCTACGGCAGCGCGCGGCGGGGGTATGCCACACGGTTGGGGGCGGTTCAACCGCTGCCGCCGTCCGAAACGGAGGCAGTTCCGCGCCTTGCCGCGCCTCCCGCCCTCTGCCTACCCTAAATCAACGAAAATGGAGGAACGGATGGACTGGCGCCCGATTTCTGCAGACTCCCACATCACCGAGCCGCCCGGCTGTTACCGGGATCATATCGACCCCGCCTACCGCGAGCGCGCGCCGCACGTCGTCCGCCACGACGTGATGGGCGACATCTACATCGTGGATGGCATGAAGACGCCGGTGCCGATGGGCTTGATCGCAGCCGCCGGCGTCGCGCCCCAGGACATCAGGATTGGCGGCGCCAAATTTGAGGACCTGCATCGCAGCGGCTGGGATCCCTCCGCCCGGCTGCAGGATCAGGATCGGGATGGGGTCGCGGCGGAGATCATTTATCCGACCGTGGGTATGCTGATCTGCAATCATCCCGACTTCGATTTCAAGAAGGCCTGCTTCGACGCCTACAACCGCTGGCTACAGTCCTACTGTGCGTATGCACCCGACAGGCTCGTCGGCATGGGCCAGACGGCAATGCGCACGGTCAAAGAGGGCATAGCCGACCTCGAACGAATCAAGGCGATGGGATTTCGGGGCGTGATGATGCCGGGCAATCCTGGCGAGAAGGACTACGACGACCCGATCTATGACCCGTTCTGGGAGGCCGCCATCGCCCTCGGGCTACCCTTGTCGTGGCACATTCTCACGACCTCGGGAGACAATTCGCTGTCGAAGCCGCGCGGTCCGAAGATCAACGGGTTTCTTTCGATCATCCGAGGCTGCCAGGACATCATGGGCATGCTGGTCTTCAGCGGCGTGTTCGAGCGCCACCCGAAGCTGCGCGTCGTCTGTGTCGAGGCTGACGCAGGGTGGGCGCCGCATTTCATGTACCGCATGGATCATGCGTACAAGCGTCATCGCTACTGGATGAAGGGCAAGGAACTGGAGCGTCTGCCCTCGGAGTATTTCCGCGATCACATCACGCTGACGTTCCAGGACGACTGGACGGCCTTTCAGTTCGCCGACCGTTTGTCGCCGAAGCAGCTGATGTGGGCCAATGACTTTCCCCACAGCGACTCGACGTGGCCGTGGAGCCAGGATGTCATCGCTGAGCAGGCGGCTCACCTCACACCCGAGTTGAGGAAGCGCATCCTGCGCGACAACGTGGCCGAACTCTACAATCTGGCCGCGTAGTCGCGTAGCTTCGCCGTCGGAAAGTTCTATCGGGTCGTGTAGACGGTGGTTGTCTGGGCGGGCACCGGCGCCGTGTTGTCGTATACGACGGTCCGCTCGGACGTACGGGCCGGTACAGGCTTCTCGACGACACGCTCGGTGTAGGAGGCGCATCCCGCGACGAACGAGCAGGCGGTGATGAGAATGATTGCTACTTGCTTCACGGTAGCTCCTCTTGTTGACATTGCGTCACCCCAACGCCGCATTCGCCTGGCGGTTGCGACAACCGCTGACCCGGTGGCGACTGCGGTATTTGCTCGCGGACACGCCAGGATCAGTCGCTATGAAGATTTTTTGCATTGCTGACGCAGCGGCAGTTTTGCATATTGCGGTCGGCTAAATGGCCATAGGGGAGAGGGGCTTATGCTCAAGAAGTTGTTTGTTCTACTTGCCGCCACGTTCATGATCGCCGCCTGTGACGAACCGGCACCGGCCACCGCGCCGCCGCCGCCGCCGCCGCCGGCTCCTCAGAGCTTCATGGTCTTCTTCGATTGGGACAGCGCCAAGCTGAACCCGCAGGCCACGAGCGTCGTGGGTCAGGCTGCTGCCGCCTACAAGACGAAGGGTAGCTCGCGCATCACGGCGACCGGCCATACCGATACGTCGGGCACCGAGGCCTACAACATGGCGCTGTCGCTGCGCCGCGCGAATGCGGTCAAGGATGCGCTGGTCCAGCAGGGCGTGCCCGCCACCGCGATTGCGGTCGTCGGTCGCGGCGAACAGGGCCTGCTCGTGCAGACCGGCCCGAACGTTCGCGAGCCGCAGAATCGCCGCGTCGAGATCGTCATCGCGCAGATGGCCGCGGCCGCGATGGATGACGCCGCCTACTGCCGGGCGTTGACCGTGAAGTGGCGCGACTCCGTGCGTCGGGACTCGGTGGCCAGCGAGGGTCCGGCCGCGATCGCCAAGTGCGAGGCCGGCGACTACAAGGCGGGCATTCCCGTCCTCGTGAAGTTGCTCAACGACGCCAAGGTTCCGCTGCCGCCGCGCAGCTAAGAACTGACATCAACAAAGGAAAGGCGGCCCTAGTGGCCGCCTTTTTTGTTTTGCTGGTCTAGTTTCCCTTGCCGGGCCGCGCTGGCAGGCGAGCCCATTGCCGGGGCTGGAGTTCGCGATACTCAATCCAGGGCCCGGTTTCGGCGAAGCCGGGATCCAGTGCCCCGACGTCGCTCACCCAGTAGCCGAGGGAGCGGCGATTGGGATCGAACCTCCAGGTGCCGACCACGACCTCGTCGGCGACATGACCTGCGAGGCCCGGGCAGAAGAGCAGAACGGGACCTTCGTCCTTCGGTGCCGTCTCGATCGGCCGCCAGGTCGTCTGCCGAAGGGACTCGATTTCGGCCGCCGCTCGCCAGCGCACGTCGCCTGCGAGGACGCTGGTGTCGTCACCCGTCGGGCCGTGCTGCTCGCGGCATTGGGCCCGCAATTCATCGACGATGTCCGTCATCCCAACTCCCCGCCACTCGAATTTCTGATCTTCTTTTAGCGCAGCCTCGCGCCTCTTGATGGATAATCCAGTATAATGGATGATGGCTCCATCATGAGGGAGAAGGTCGTGCGCCACGGCATCAACGATCGGATCGCGGCCCGGGTTCGCGAACTCCGGGGCCGGCACGGTCTCTCGCTCGAGACCCTGGCGGAAGCGAGCGGGGTCAGCCGTTCAATGATCTCCCTGATCGAGCGCGGCGAGAGCAGCCCGACCGCCGTCGTCCTCGAGAAACTGGCGACCGGCCTCGGCGTGTCCCTGGCCACGCTCTTCGAGGCTCCGGCCGCGCCGCCGCATCCCGTGTCACGCCGGGCCGACCAGATCGAGTGGCGCGACCCTGCCTCCGGATACCTTCGCCGCAACGTGTCACCGGACGGCTTTCCATCCCCCATCCAGATCGTCGAGGTGGTCTTCCCGGCCGGCGCACGCGTGGCCTATGAGACGGCGGCACGGCCGGGGCTCACCCATCAGCAGGTGTGGGTGCTGGAGGGCGTGATTCAGATGATGCTGGGGGACGAGGAATTCGAGCTGCGCCCCGGCGATTGCCTGGCGATGGTGCTGGACCGGCCGATCACCTACCACAATCCCACGCCAAGGCCGGCGCGCTACTGCGTGGTCATCGTCGGGCCACGGCCGGCCTGAACGAATGGATCTCACCGACGTCTCGCTGGCCCTGTTGAGCGCGATCCTGCACGCCGGCTGGAACGCTGCGGTGAAGGCCAGCCGCAACCCCGCCCAGGTGATGACGGCCCAGATGGTGCTGGGTGCCGTGCTCGTCGTCCCGGCGCTTTTCTGGTCCGGCCTCCCGAACCTTGCCTCATTCGGCTGGATCGCGGCGTCGACCTTGATGAACGTCCTCACCGTATCGGCGCTGCTGCGCGCCTACGAGCTAGGCGGATTCGGCCTCGTCTATCCCGTCGTCCGGTCGCTGGCGGTGCTGATGGTGGTGCCGCTCGCGGCCGTCATGACGGGCGAGCACCTTGGAACGGCGGGACTTCTTGGAATCCTGGTCATCTCGCTCGCGCTGGTTGTCCTTGCCTGGGATGCCACGCGAGGGCAGGGGATCACGAGGGCCGCGATGTCATGGACCCTGGCCGCCGGCGTCGGCACCGCAGCCTACATCATGTGCGACGCGCAGGGCGTGCGACTCTCGGGATCTCCCTGGGCCTATGGCTTCGTCGTATCGATCACCAATGCGACAGCCATGGTCTGGCGGCAGCGCCGCGGCGGCTCGCCCTGGGCGCAGGTGTCGGCCCACTGGACGCTCGCCCTGCCGACCGCCATCGCGGCGATGGGATCGTATCTGCTCATCCTCTGGATCTGGAGCCATGCGCCGATCGCCCCGGCGGCGGCACTCCGGGACACGAGCGCCATCTTCGCGGTTCTCATCGCCATCTTCTGGCTCAAGGAACCCTTCACGCGCATGCGCATGGCGGCCGTCCTGTTGGCTGCAGCCGCCGTGCCCCTGCTGCGGTTCGGTTGATCGGGGCGTGCCGCGGGCTTGTGCGCCAGGGATTTCATGCATCCGGCCCATAAGGCGGATGCGCCATCCGCGCTGCTCGACGTGCTGGCGGAATGCGGGCGTGCCCTCGGGCATCCCTGTGCGATCGATCCCGGCCTGGACGATGCGCGCAACGACGCTTCGCACCACTGCGCCGCCGTCCGGGAAAACCTTTCGGCCATCATGGAGGAGATCCGCCAGCTCCACGCGACCGTGAGCGGGCTGCTGCCGTCCCTGGTGCGCATCGCCGATCGCGAGTGACATGAAAAAGCCGGGGACGGGCCCCGGCTTTTGATCTCTGATATCGCTCTTTCTCAGCCCTCGTCGAGGAAGCTGCGCAGCATGCGCGAGCGGCTCGGGTGCTTCAGCTTGCGCAGCGCCTTCGCTTCGATCTGGCGGATACGCTCGCGGGTGACCGAGAACTGCTGGCCGACTTCCTCCAGCGTGTGGTCGGTGTTCATGCCGATGCCGAAGCGCATGCGCAGCACGCGCTCCTCGCGCGGGGTGAGCGTCGCCAGGACCCGCGTCGTGCTCTCGCGCAGATTGCCCTGGATCGCCGCCTCGAGCGGGATGACGGCGTTCTTGTCCTCGATGAAGTCTCCGAGGTGGCTGTCCTCCTCGTCGCCGATCGGCGTCTCGAGGCTGATCGGCTCCTTTGCGATCTTGAGGACCTTGCGCACCTTCTCAAGCGGCATGCCGAGCTTCTCGGCGAGCTCCTCGGGCTGGGGCTCGCGGCCGATCTCGTGCAGCATCTGGCGGCTCGTGCGCACGAGCTTGTTGATGGTCTCGATCATGTGCACCGGGATGCGGATGGTGCGCGCCTGGTCGGCGATCGAGCGCGTGATGGCCTGGCGGATCCACCATGTGGCGTAGGTCGAGAACTTGTAGCCGCGGCGGTACTCGAACTTGTCGACCGCCTTCATCAGACCGATGTTGCCCTCCTGGATAAGGTCCAGGAACTGCAGGCCGCGGTTCGTGTATTTCTTGGCGATCGAGATCACGAGGCGCAGGTTGGCCTCGATCATCTCCTTCTTCGCCCGCATCATCTCGCGCTCGCCGTCCTGCACGGTCTTGCACATGCGGCGGAACTCGAAGATCGGCGCACCGCAGTGGTCGGAGATATCCTTGATCTCCGCCCGGATCTTCTCGATCTCGGGGCCGCGCTTCTTGGCGAAATCCTTCCATCCCCGACCGGACAGCTTGCCGACCTTCTCGAGCCAGTTGGGATCGATCTCGTGCGTGAAGTAGTTGTCGAGGAAGTCCTGCCGCGAGATGCGGAAGCTCTCCGCCGTGCGCAGCAGCTTGCCCTCGAGCATCATCAGCTTGCGGTTCAGATCGTAGAGCGAGAGCTTGAGCTGCTCGATGCGGGCGGCGTTGATGTGCACCGTCCGCACCAGCTCGACGATCTTCTTGCGGTGCTTCTCGTAGCTCTTCTCGAAGTCGGCGCTGGGCTTCTGACCGCGCGCGAGCGTCGACAGGCGCCGGTTCTGCACCTTCGACATCTCGATATAGACTTTGTAGATCTTGGTGAGGGTGCGCAGCACCTCGGGCTTGAGCTTCTCCTCGAGCGCCGACAGCGAGAGAGCGTTCTCGTCGTCCTCTTCGCCGGCTTCCACCGCGGGAGCTTCGCCGCCCGCTTCGCCGTTCACCGCCGGCGCGGCCGGCCGCACCAGCTTCGGCATCATGGCCGGACGCGGCACCGGAGGCGCGGCAGGAGCCGCGGCGGCCGCGTTCACGCCCTTGCCCTCGCCGGGGGCGCCGCCGCCCTGGGTGGCTTCGAGGTCGATCACGTCGCGCAGCAGGATGCGGCCCTCGTTGATCGCGTCGCGCCAGTGCAGCAGCGCCGTGATCGTCATCGGGCTCTCGCAGATGCCGCCGATCATCTTGTCCTGGCCGGCCTCGATGCGCTTGGCGATCTCGATCTCGCCCTCGCGGCTCAGCAGCTCGACGCTGCCCATCTCGCGCAGGTACATGCGGACGGGATCGTCGGTGCGACCGAGCTCCTCGTCCTCGCCGGTGGCCTCGGCTGCAACCACCGCCGTCTTGGCCGGCTCGGTCTGTGTGGCAGAGGCGGTGTCTTCCGGCTCCTCGGCCTCGACGACGTTGACGCCGGCCTCTGAAAGCATTGCCATCGTGTCCTCGATCTGCTCGGAGGACACTTCGTCGGGCGGCAGCGCGGCGTTCAGCTCGTCATAAGTGACGTAACCCCGCTCCTTACCCTTCTGGACGAGCTTCTTCAGCTCGGCGCCGAGGGAGTCCAGCAGGGGAGCGTCGGGTCCCTCCTCGCGGGCGTCGGTGGCTTCGGGTTGCGCTACGGTCGCGGTCTTGGTCGCCATTTACTCAAATCCTTGGGTGCGACAAACGGATAGAACGGCCAAAGGGCCGTTATTTGGCTGCAAGAAGGGGAGGCGGGAGGGCGGCCCCGCAAAACTACCCTTCTACTATATGGGGCTTCAGTGCAAGCAGCGATAGAGGCGAGTCCCTGAATCTGCGCAGCCCCGTTACATGGCATTGGATTCGATGTTCTCGCGCCGCATGCGATCCAGAATGGCTTGGAGTCGCTGCAAATTCTCATCGGACATGTCCTCGGCGAGGGCTTCCTCGGCCCGTTTCAGCTCCTCCGGGCCGCCCTGGAGCTGGCTCAGGTGACGGGCCGCCCGGCGCCACTGCCCGACCCACCCCTCAGAATCGGCAGGATCGTCCGTGAAGGCATTCCGCGCCTTGAGCCGGGTCTCGGCGGCCAGGCGCCCCAAGCCGATTCGCTCCAGGTGCTGCATGATCAATTGTGCTTCGAGCGAGGGGTCACCGGCTGCCTCGTCGGCAGCCGGGTCCACCCCCGAAGGCACCAGCGACAGGGCGTCGAGCAAGCCGCTTCGCAGCCGGACAAGCTCGGGATGACCGATCGGTAGGGACGCCAGCTCCTCGGCCAGGATGTGGAGCAGCGCCGGCCGCTCGATCAGCGCGCCCAGCAGGACCCGCTCCTGGCGGGAGCCGTCGAGACCCTCCCCCGACCGGCGGGCGGCGGACCCGGCGGCGAAGGGGGCGGGCTCGGGATCACCGGGGCGACGGAACGGCTTGCGTCCCCCGCCGCCGGGCTGCCAGGCCGGCGCCTCCGGACGACGCATCCGGTTCAGCCGGTTGCGCATTTCGGTACGGTAGTACTCGCGTACCATCGGGTCGGCGATCTCGGCCACCCGCTGCTCGACGCTGCGCTGCAGGCTGGCCCGCCGCTCGGGGGTGTCCGCCGGCTTGCCCTCGATTTCCAGCTCCCAGACCATGTCTGACAGCGGCCGGGCGAGGTCGAGGATGCGGCGCACCGCGTCGGCACCTCGGGTCCGGATGAGGCTGTCTGGATCCTCGCCGGCCGGCAGGGTGAGGAACCGCAGGCTCTTCCCGGGACGCAGCAGCGGTAACGCCCGTTCGGCGGCTCGGGACGCGGCGCGGCGGCCGGCGTTGTCGCCGTCGAAACACAGATAGGGCTCATCGGCCAGTTTCCAGAGCTCGCCGAGCTGTCCTTCGGTCAGGGCGGTGCCGAGCGGCGCCACGGCGCCGGTGAAACCCGCACCGTGCAGGGCGATCACGTCCATGTAGCCCTCGGCCACGATCACCGGCTGGTCCTTGGTCGCGGCCTGCCGAGCCCGGTCGAGGCAGTAGAGATTGGCACCCTTGTGAAAGAGCGGCGTCTCGGGCGAATTCAGGTACTTGGGCTCGCCGGTGCCCATGACGCGCCCTCCGAAGGCGATGGCCCGGCCGCGGCGGTCGTTGATGACGAACATGACGCGGCCGCGGAAACGGTCGTAGGGCTCGCGCCCGTCGTCGGGCTGGATGGCGAGTCCCGCCTCGACGATTTTCTCGATCGGCACATTCTCGCGCTTGAGCGCGGCGATGACGCCATCGCGTGAATCGGGCGCGAAGCCCAGCCGGAAGTCGTCGATCACGGCATCGGAGAGGCCGCGTCCGCGGAGGTAATCGAGACCCTGACGGCCCGCGGGGAGGCGAAGCTGCCTCTGGAACCAGAGGGCAGCCAGCTCGACGACCTGTTGCAGCGTGGCCGCCCGGTCGGCGCGCTCACGCTCCGCGGGAGTCGCGCGCGGCACTGGCAGGTTGACCTCGCGGGCGAGCTTCTCCACCGATTCGGGGAAGGAAAGCCCCTCGGTCTTCATGACGAAGCCCACGGCGTCGCCGTGCTCGCCGCAGCCGAAGCAGTGATAGAAGCCCTTCTTGTCGTTGACCGTGAAGGACGGTGATTTCTCGTTATGGAAGGGGCACAGGCCCGCATACTCGGCGCCCGACCGGCGCTTCAGCGGCACCTTCCGCCCGACGATGTCGGACAGGCTGAGGCGCGCACGCAGTTCATCAAGGAAGCCCGGGGGGAAGGCCATCCCCTAAGATGGCCCCCGCGTGGAGCCCACGCCATAGGGGATAGCGGGGAAGATCAGGCGCTCAAGGCTTTTTTGACGGCGGCGGACGCCTTGGCGAAGTCCATCTGGCCGGCATACTTGCCCTTCAGAGCGGTCATGACGCCGCCCATGTCCTTGATCGAGGTGGCCCCGCTGGCGGCAATGGCCTCGCGCACGGCGGCCTCGACGGCGGCCTCGTCCATCTGCTGCGGCAGGAACCGCTCGATCACGGCGATTTCGGCCTTCTCCTTGTCGGCCAGGTCGGTGCGATTGCCCTTCTCGTAGAGGGCGATCGATTCGTTCCGCTGCTTGATCATGCCCTGCATCAGCGACAGAACTCTGTCGTCGGCCACGCCCTCGCGGCTGGCCTCGGTGCGGGCCGCAATATCGGCGTCCTTGAGCTTCGCCAGGATGAGCCGAATCGTGCCGAGCGCAGCCTGATCCTTGGCGCGCATGGCGTCTTTCATCGCTTCGGTCAGTTTTTCGCGCAGCATCGCTTCAGTCCTACTGGTTGGCCGTATGCCCAAGCGGCGGAAACTAATCGTCTCGCCCGCTGTTGGCAAAGCAAATAAGTTATTGAAATAGCTTAGAAATTGGCTGCCTTCGGCACCTTGACCCTCTGCGGCGGCTTGGTTACAAACCGCCCGGCTCGCCGATCGCCTCGCCCATACCGGGTCAGGGGCGAGTTTGTGCGGGCACGGAACGGACTAATTCATCATGACTTCACCTAAGACCGCCGGCGCCAATGACGCCGCGCCGCGTTGGGCCACGGCCGCGCTGGTGCTGGCTGACGGCACGGTCTTCTGGGGCAAGGGAGTGGGCGCCGCCGGCCATGCCGTGGGCGAGGTCTGCTTCAACACCTCGATGACCGGTTACCAGGAGATCATCACTGACCCCTCCTATGCCGGCCAGATCATCACCTTCACCTTCCCGCATATCGGCAACGTCGGCACGAACCTCGAGGACATCGAGACGATCACCCCGGCCGCCCGGGGCGTGGTTCTGCGCGGCGATATCACCGAGCCCGCGAACTGGCGCTCCGTAAAGCCGCTCGACGACTGGCTGAAGAGCCACAATCTGCCGGGTATCTGCGACGTCGACACGCGCGCCATCACGCGCCGCATCCGCGACGGCGGCGCGCCCAACGGTGTCGTGGTCCATGCGCCGGACGGCAAGTTCGACATTCCCAGAATGCGCCAGATCGCGCTCGATTGGCCCGGTCTCGACGGCATGGACCTGGCGATCGAGGTCACGACCAAGCAGACCTACAATTGGGACGAGACCAGGTGGGCGCTGGGCAAGGGCTACGGCAAGCTCACCAACCCCAAGTATCACGTCGTTGCGGTCGATTACGGTGCCAAGCGCAACATCCTGCGCTGCCTCGCCAGTACCGGCTGCAAGGTCACGGTCGTGCCGGCAACGGCCACGGCCGATGACATCCTGCGCCACGAGCCCGATGGCGTGTTCCTGTCCAACGGTCCCGGCGATCCGGCCGCGACCGCGGTGTATGCCTCGCCCGCGATCCAGGCCGTGCTCGACAAGAAGGTGCCGCTGTTCGGCATCTGCCTCGGCCACCAGATCCTGGCGCTGACGCTGGGCGGCAAGACCCGCAAGATGGCGCGCGGCCACCGCGGCGCCAACCAGCCGGTCAAGGACCTGACGACAGGCAAGGTCGAGATCACGTCGCAGAACCATGGTTTCTGCGTCATCCCCGAATCACTGCCCGAGAACACCGAGGTGACGCACGTCTCCCTGTTCGACGGCATCAACGAAGGCCTGCGCTGTACCGACAAGCCGGCCTTTTCGGTCCAGTATCACCCCGAAGCCTCGCCCGGCCCGACCGACAGCCATTATCTCTTCGACCGGTTCGTCGAGATGATCGACAAGAGCAAGGGCAAGTAAGAGCAATCATGCCCAAGCGCACAGACATCAAATCCATCCTCGTCATCGGCGCCGGCCCGATCGTCATCGGTCAGGCCTGTGAGTTCGACTATTCGGGCGTCCAGGCCTGCAAGGCGCTGAAGGACGAGGGATATCGCGTCATCCTGATCAATTCGAACCCGGCCACGATCATGACCGATCCGGGCCTGGTCGATGCGACCTATGTCGAGCCGATCACGCCCGACTTCGTGGCGCGAATCATCGAGAAGGAAAAGCCCGACGCCATCCTGCCGACCATGGGCGGCCAGACGGCGCTCAACACGGCGATGTCGCTGCATCGGGACGGGCGACTCGAGAAGTACGGGGTCGAACTGATCGGCGCCAATGCCGAAGCCATCGACAAGGCCGAGGACCGGCTGCTGTTCCGCGATGCCATGACCAAGATCGGGCTCGAATGCCCGAAGAGCGAGGTCGTGCACAATCGCGAGGAGGCGGCGAACGCGCTTGAGCGGGTCGGCCTGCCTGCAATCATCCGCCCGTCCTTCACGCTCGGCGGCACCGGCGGCGGCATCGCCTACAATCGCGATGAGTATTTCGAGATCGTGCAGGGCGGCGTCGACGCCTCGCCGGTCGGCGAAGTGCTGGTCGAGGAATCCGTGCTCGGCTGGAAAGAGTACGAGATGGAGGTCGTGCGCGACCGCAACGACAACTGCATCATCATCTGCTCGATCGAGAACATCGATCCGATGGGTGTACATACGGGCGATTCCGTGACCGTTGCCCCGGCGCTGACGCTCACCGACAAGGAATACCAGATCATGCGCGACGCCTCGATCGCGTGCCTGCGCGAGATCGGCGTCGATACCGGTGGCTCGAACGTGCAGTTCGCCGTCGATCCGGCGACCGGCCGCATGGTCGTGATCGAGATGAATCCGCGCGTGTCGCGCTCGTCGGCACTGGCGTCCAAGGCGACCGGCTTCCCGATCGCCAAGGTCGCGGCGCGTCTGGCTGTCGGCTACACGCTCGACGAGCTCTTGAACGACATCACCGGCGAGACGCCGGCCTCGTTCGAGCCGACGATCGACTACGTCGTGACCAAGATGCCGCGCTTCGCCTTCGAGAAATTCCCCGGCGCGGAGCCGCTTCTCAACACGTCGATGAAGAGCGTCGGCGAGGCCATGTCGATCGGCCGGACCTTCCAGGAGTCGCTTCAGAAGGCGCTACGCTCGATGGAGACGGGTCTCACCGGCCTGAACGAGATCGAGATCAAGGGTGCGCCCGACAAGTCCGCCATCGTGGGCGCCCTGGCGCGGCCGACTCCCGACCGCATCCTGGTGATCGCCCAGGCGTTCCGTCACGGCCTCTCGGTCGAAGAGATCGCCCAGGCGTCGAAGTACGAGCCTTGGTTCCTGCGCCAGATCGAGCAGCTCGTCGTCATCGAGGCGAGCGTGCGCAAGGACGGCCTGCCGAAAGACGCCAAGGCATTCTTCGACCTCAAGAAGAAGGGCTTCTCCGACGAGCGGCTGGGCGAACTGACGAAGCAGGGCGCCGGTGACGTGGCCACCAAGCGCCGTGCACTAGGCGTCCGCCCGGTCTTCAAGCGCATCGACACCTGCGCCGCCGAGTTCGAGTCGCGTACGCCCTATCTCTACTCCTGCTACGAGGGCGACGGGGTACGGCCGGCCGAATGCGAGGCGCAGCCGACCGACCGGCGAAAGGTCATCATCCTGGGCGGCGGTCCGAACCGCATCGGCCAGGGCATCGAGTTCGACTATTGCTGTGTCCATGCCGTCTACGCGCTGCGCGACGCGGGCTACGAGACCATCATGGTCAACTGTAATCCCGAGACCGTGTCGACCGACTACGATACGGCAGACCGGCTCTACTTCGAGCCGCTGACCGCCGAGGACGTGATCGAGCTGGTCGAGGTCGAGCGCCGCAACGGCGAACTGCTGGGCCTGATCGTGCAGTTCGGCGGCCAGACGCCGCTCAAGCTCGCCAAGCCTCTCGAAGCCGCGGGGATTCCGATCCTGGGCACTTCGCCCGATGCCATCGATCTCGCCGAGGACCGTGAGCGCTTCCAGAAGCTGATCCAAGAGCTCAAGCTGCGCCAACCCGACAACGGTACGGCGACATCGCAGGAGAAGGCGATCGAGATTGCCGAGAGGATCGGCTATCCGGTCGTCATCCGCCCGTCCTATGTGCTCGGCGGACGCGCCATGCAGATCGTCTACGATCGCGCCGCCATCGAGCGCTACATGCGCGATGCCGTGAAGGTCTCGGGCAGCAATCCGGTGCTGATCGACTCCTATCTGCGAGACGCCATCGAGGTCGATGTCGACGCCCTGGCAGACAAGGACCAGAACGTTTTCGTCGCCGGCATCATGGAGCATATCGAGGAGGCAGGAATCCATTCCGGCGACTCGGCCTGCTCGCTGCCGCCCTACTCGCTGTCGACCAAGATCCTGGCCGAGATCGAACGCCAGACCGAGGCGATGGCAAAGGCACTGCATGTCGTTGGCCTGATGAACGTGCAGTTCGCCGTGAAGGACGGCGACGTCTACGTCCTGGAGGTCAATCCGCGCGCCAGCCGCACGGTGCCGTTCGTCGCCAAGGCGACCGGGCAACCGATCGCCAAGTTCGCGGCCCGCTTGATGGTCGGCGAAGCGCTGAAGTCGCTCGGCATCAAGAAGTCGAAGGGCAAGCACATCGCGGTCAAGGAAGCGGTGTTCCCATTCGCCCGCTTCCCCGGGGTCGATATCATCCTGGGCCCCGAGATGCGCTCGACCGGCGAGGTCATGGGCCTCGACATGGATTTCGGGCGCGCCTTCGCCAAGTCGCAGCTCGGCGCCGGCAGCAAGGTGCCGGTCGAGGGCGCGGTGTTCGTCTCGGTCAAGGACCAGGACAAGGCGGCGATGGTGAAACCCCTGAAGCGGCTGATCGAACTGGGCTTCAAGGTCGTCGCGACTCGCGGCACGGCGGAGTTCCTGCGCAAGCATTCGATCGAGGCGCAGCAGGTCAACAAGGTGCTGGAAGGGCGGCCGCATATCGTCGACCTGATGAAGGACGGCAAGGTGCAGCTCGTCTTCAATACGGTCGACGGCGCAAGCGCCCTGACCGACAGCTTCACGCTCCGGCGCACCGCCCTGATGCACAAGATCGCCTACTATACGACGGTCGCTGGTGCCAAGGCGGCGGTCGAGGGCATAGCCGCGGTCAAGCAAGGCGGGCTCGACGTGGCGCCCCTGCAATCCTACTTCAAGACTGCCTTCTAGGCCTTTTCACCTCCGCTCCCGCCTGGCGCGCGCCGGATTGCACTCCGTTTCCGGTTGCGTTGGGCGTTGACGCCGTACGAGTGATCAAGGACGATTTGGAAATGGAACGTATTCCGATGACCGCCGAGGGCCTTCAGCGCCTCGAGGCAGAACTGAAAGTGCTGAAGAGCGTGGAGCGCCCGGCGATCATCAAGGCGATCGCGACGGCGCGCGAGCATGGCGATCTCTCGGAGAACGCCGAATATACGTCCGCACGCGAAAAGCAGAGCTTCATCGAGGGTCGCATCGCCGAGCTCGAGGACATCATCTCGCGGACCGAGGTGATCGACTTCTCCAAGCTGACCGGCAAGATCATCAAGTTCGGCGCCACCGTGCGCCTGGCCGACGAGGACACCGACGAGAAGGTGAAGTACCAGATCGTCGGCCCCTACGAGGCGGACCTCACCAAGGGCCGGATCTCCGTCACCTCGCCGATCGGCCGGGCGCTGATCGGGAAGACGGTGGGCGACCGGGTCGAAGTCCAGACGCCGCGCGGCGGCAAGTCCTACGAAGTGGTGGGCGTGCAGTTCAGCTAGCCGCCATCATGGCGCGCGCCCGGCGGATGCCGGTCGACTTCATGATGGCGTACTGAATACCGAACAGGCCGATCTTGCTGCCGATCGCCCAGACCGACTTCACGGCCGCCCAGGCCGCAACGTCGAGGGTGAGGGCGAGGACGATGTTGAGCACGGCCGAGAAGAACATCATCCCTGCCCAGACATAGCCGAAGGTGATCGCGAGGTCGGGTACGGTCGCCCGCGCGATCGGCGGCAGGTAGCGGGTCATCCAGCCGCGCTTCAGCATCACCAGGCCGACGATAACGTAGATGATGCTGGGCTTGATCATGACGAAGAACGGGTCGTCGGTCAGGAAGGTTGCGGTTCCGGAAGCGAAGATAATGACGAGGCTGAGCCACTGCAGCGCCTCGACGGGCTGCTTGTGGGCGAGCTGCCAGCCGATCTGGGCGATGCCCAGCGCCATGCCGAGCCCGACCGCGAGGAAGAGATTGCCCGTGAAGGCATAGACCGCGAGGAACAGCAGTGTCGATGCGAGGTCGAGCAACAGGATCTTGGATGCCTGGAAGAGATTCCTCATGGCTCGCGACCTTCAGTGTTGGCGACAACGCTGTGTATTTAAATCACGTTATCAATACACGGCGTTTCCCGCAAGAGGCTCAGAGGACGACTTTGATGTACGTGTCCTTCATGACGATGAGGCCGCGACGGAAGGTGTAGAGGTCGCAGCCCAGCCATTCCTGACGTTCGCCTGTCGCCAGGGTCGCGGTCCGGTGCCATTCGGTCACCGCCCGGTCGCCGCAGATGAATTCGTTGGTGTGAACCCACTTCACGTCGCCGGTGCTGGCGAACAGCGGTTCGAAGTAGCTGCGGATGGCCGCCGTGCCCTTGAAGCTCTGGCCCCAGTAGTCGGGGCCCTTGGCGTTGCGGAATTCGCCGTCTTCGGCAAATGAATTGACGATGCCGTCGACGTCGCGCCGGGCAAAGGCGTCGGCGACGCTGTGCAGAATCTCGAAGGTGACGTCGGTCATCTATTCTTGCTCCGTTATTCCTTCGCGGGCTGCCTGCGCCCGACCGACGAAGTTACGCTTCCGTCGAGATTGGCACGCCAGGCACTTCCTTGGCGGTGCGGAACACCATCATGGATTTCACGTGGCTGACGTTGGGCGCCGAGGTGAGGCGGGTCGTCAGGAATTTCTGATAATCATCCCATGTCTCGGCCACGATCTTGAGCAGGAAGTCGGCCTCGCCTGCCAGCATGTGGCATTCGCGGACCTCTTCCCACTTGGCGATCAGTTCCTCGAATGCTTTGAGATCGGTCTCGGCCTGGCTGTTGAGCCCCACCAGGGCGAACACGGACACGCTGTAGCCCAATGCCTCAGGGCTCAGTTCCGCATGGTAGCCCTTGATGATTCCCGCCCGCTCCAGGGCCCGCACACGGCGCAGGCACGGTGGCGCCGAAATACCGGCCCGTTCGGCCAGTTCCACATTGGTCATGCGTCCATTGGACTGCAGGTCGCTGAGAATTCGCCGGTCAATTCGATCGAGCTTGGCCCGAGCCATTCGTATTCCTCCGTTGGGTGCGGTCTATGCCAGAAGCGTGCCGAACACGCAATAAAGTTGCGAGGATTCGGTAATTGCCTGTGAACAATTGCGCGTGAAATCGACATCTACCCGTGCAACTCGGTGGAGGTTTGCATATATGTCCAAGATATGCGGTTGGCGGGATGCGGAGCGGACATGGCAGAAACTCATCGCAGCAAGATAATGATTCTGGGCTCCGGCCCGGCCGGCTACACGGCGGCCATCTATGCCGCCCGCGCCAGCCTGAAGCCGATGCTCGTGCAGGGCATCCAGCCCGGGGGGCAGCTCACGATCACGACCGACGTGGAGAACTATCCGGGCTTCGCGGACGTGATCCAGGGCCCCTGGCTGATGGAACAGATGCAGAAGCAGGCCGAGCATGTCGGCACGAAGCTGTTCTTCGACACGATCGTGGATGTCGACCTCACCCGGCGTCCGTTCGTTTGCCTGGGGGATTCCGGAGACCGGTATGAGGCCGATTCCCTCGTCATCGCCACCGGCGCCACGGCGAAGTGGCTGGGCCTGCCCAGCGAGGAGACGTTCCGCGGCGGCGGCGTATCGGCCTGCGCGACCTGCGACGGCTTCTTCTTCCGTAACAAGGAAGTGGTGGTTGTGGGCGGCGGCAACACCGCCGTCGAGGAGGCACTCTACCTCACGCACCACGCCTCGAAGGTGACGCTGGTCCATCGCCGCGACAGCTTCCGCGCGGAAAAGATCCTGCAGGATCGTCTGTTCAAGAATCCCAAGGTGACCGTCATCTGGGACCATGTCGTCGACGAGATCCTCGGCGAGAAGACGCCGGCGCCGATCGTCACCGGTGCGCGCCTGCGTAACGTGAAGACGGGCGTGGTACAGCACGTCAAGACGGACGGCTTCTTCGTCGCGATCGGCCACTCGCCCAATACCGAGCTGTTCAAGGGCAAGCTCGAGATGGACGGCGAGGGCTACCTGATCACCAGGCCTGATTCGACCGCGACCAACATCGAGGGGGTCTACGCGGCCGGCGACGTGCAGGACAAGATCTTCCGGCAGGCCGTGACGGCCGCGGGCACCGGATGCATGGCCGCGCTCGAAGCCGAGAAGTGGCTGGCCGCACAGGAGACGCGCCACGCTGAGGCCGCCGAGTAAAGCAGCAGGCTTGGACAGGGAGGCGATTAAATGGACTGGGACAAGCTGCGGATATTCCAGGCCGTGGCGGATGCCGGCAGCTTCACCCATGCCGGCGAGTCGCTGAAGCTCAGCCAGTCGGCGATCTCGCGCCAGATCGGCGCGCTCGAAGAGCAGCTCGGCGTCATGCTGTTCCATCGCCATGCGCGCGGGCTCATCCTGACGGAGCAGGGCGAGCTGCTGTACCGCACGGCGCGTGACATGGCCGCCAAGGTCAATACCGCCGAGGCGCTGTTGCGTGCGAACCAGGACAAACCGGCCGGGCGGCTCAAGATCCATGCGACGGTCGGCTTCGGCTCGACTTGGTTAACCGCCCAGATGCACGAGTTCATTGCGCTCTATCCCGAGATCGACGTGAGCTTGGTCCTGTCCGACAACGAGCTCGATCTCGGCATGCGCGAGGCCGACGTGGCCATCCGCATGGTCATGCCGCGGCAGCCGGGGCTGGTGCAGCGCCATCTGCTGACTGTCCGCAGTCACGTCTATGCCTCGCACGACTATGTTCAGAAGTACGGCAAACCCAATACTATCGACGAACTCGACCAGCATCGTCTGATCATCTTCGGCGAGGATGCGCGCGCGCCCGTACAGGACGTTAACTGGTTGCTCCGCGAAGGTAACCCCGACCATAACCCGCGGCTCGTGGTGCTCCGGGTGAACAATACCTACGGTATTTTCCGGGCTGTGGAGTCCGGCCTCGGCATCGCCTCTCTGCCGGACTACCTCGCCCGTGAGTCCACCAAGCTGGAAATGCTGCTCCCCGACCTGAATGTCCGGACGACGGATGTGTACTTCACCTATCCCGAGGAATTGCGGCACTCCAAGCGCATCGCGGTGTTCCGGGATTTCTTGCTGCGGAAGGTCGCTGAAACCCGTTTCTGAAGCCTGAGACCTCCAGGATTGCATAGACGGTGAAAGGCATGCGCGCGCCGCATGCCAGTGTCCAAATCTTGGCCACTACCAATCCTCACCACGAGGCATAGGTTGAGTGCAGGTTTTCGACACGTCCGCTTCTGGCTGATCGGTTCGAAACTCGGGATCCTCATGATCCCACGTCTCCCAGACGTGAAGCCTCCCTGTTTGACTCGCCGGGCCCTTGGGCCCGGCGTTTTTTTGCCGCTCCGGGCGTTCTTTCATGAACCGATGTGGGACGATGCGCCGCTCGTAGCACGTCCAATGATTTAACCTATCGATTGATATGGAGTCGACGATCCCCATATAAAGATGGAGAGTGTCGCCCTGAATGTTTTCTGAGATCAGACAAGGAATCCTCCCGCTCGCCCTGCGCAAAATCAAGCGCGTGGGCGATCTGGAGCGTGCCGGTCTCCTGATCGAGTCGCTGGCCAAGCACTGGCGCGACAGCAAGCCCTTCGAACTCCTGATCATCGCGCCCAATCGCGATGCAGACCTGCTGCGGTCCAATCTACCGCGTTTTCCGAACATCGAAGTAACCGTGCGCCGCGAACGCGATTTCTTCCCGGCCTACAGTCCGTTCTATTGGATGACCGGCTGGTACCGGCAGCAGATCGTGAAGCTGCACGTGCCGGCGGTGCTGGGCTTTAAGGGCTACTTCACCCTCGATTCCGACGTTTGCTGCGTCGGCGATTTCGATTCGCGGACCTTCATTCAATATGACCGGGCCCTGTCCCGCTGGGAGCCCAAGCAGCATCACCCTTGGTGGCAGAGCGCGTCGGAGGTGATCGGCATCCCCTACGACCACCGGTCACACGGCCTCTCGGTCACGCCGAACATCCTGCATGGCGACCTGGCGCGGATGACCCTCGACCAGGTGCGCGGTCCCCGGCTCAGCGCGATGACCTCGCTGGTGCTCTGGAAGGCCCGTAAGCCGTTCCAGGTGCCGTGGACGGAATACTCACTCTATACCAGCGTAGCGGAAATCAGCGGCACGCTGTTCGACTATCACGCCGAGTGGGACACCTGTTACACGTCGGATGTGCAGCTGTTCTCGGAACAATCCTGCGTCTGGGGCGCCGACGACTTCGAGCGTCTGGTCAGGCTGCCGAACGGCACCGACCCCGGCGGCAAGTTCATCATCGTGCAGAGCCACGCCCGCATCCCGCTGCAGCAGGTGCGCGATTACTGCCTGAGCTTCGCAGGTTAGATTTTTCCGTTGTGCTCGCCGATCTTCGGCGCCTTCTCGTCACCGCCGGCACGCTGGCCGTCGAGGCTGAGCGGCAGGCCGTGGAACAGGGCATTCGAGCCGGCATAGGGCTGCGTGAACATCGCCAGTGCCGCGACCTGAGCCAGTTCCATCACTTGGGGCACGGTGTTGAGCGGCCCGTTGGGCACACCCAGCGCATCGAGCTTGGCCGCCCAATGGGCCCGGGGATGCTCCCTCATAATGTCGGCGATCATGCCCAGCAGCAGGTCGCGCCGCTCCGCGCGCTGGACGTTCGTCTTGAAACGCTCTTCGTCCGGCCATTCGGGATGGCCGAGCGCCTCGGCGAACTTGCGCCAGAGCCGGTCGTTGCCCGGGCAGATCATCAAGGGCCCGTCGCTGCACTCGAACGCCTGATAGGGCGTCAGCGACGGGTGCCCCGTCCCCTGGCGCGGCGGCATCCTGCCGGTCACCGACCAGCCGGCGACGTGGTTCGAAGCCCACATCAATCCGCTCTCGAACAGCGACGTGTTCACCAAGCTTCCTTCGCCGGTGGCCGTGCGTTTGGCGAGCGCCGCCAGCACGCCGATGGCGGTCCACATGCCGGTCGACAGGTCGATGATCGACACGCCGATGCGCGCCTCGGGCCCCGAGGGGTCGCCGTTCAGTGAGATGAGGCCAGCAACGGCCTGGATGATGGGCTCGTAGCCGGGTCGGTCCTTCCACGGGCCGGCATGGCCGAAGGCCCCGAGATCGGCATAGATCAGGCGCGGGAAGCGTTTGGTAAGCGTGGCGCCGTCGAAGCCGAACTTGGCCGGCACGTCGGCCCGAAGATTGTGGACGAAGATGTCGGCCGCCCCGATGCGCTCGATCAGCGCCGCGCGCTGGGCCGGATCGGCGAGATCGCAGGTGATCGACTTCTTGCCGCGGTTCAGCGCGATGAAGCCCGTCGCATCGCCCTCGACGAAGGGAGGTCCCCATTTGCGCGCGTCGTCGCCTTCGGGCCGCTCGACCTTGACCACTTCGGCGCCGAGGAAGGCCAGGATCTGGCCGCAATAGGGACCGGCCAGGTTCTGGCCGAACTCGACGACCTTGATTCCCGCAAGAGGACCCGACGCACTGCTCACCGCAGGTTGCTCCCCAGGATTTCGCGCGCGATCACCATGCGCTGCACCTCGCTCGGGCCTTCGCCGACCCGGCGGATGCGCATCTCGCGGTACCAGCGCTCCAGGGGCAGGTCCTTGGTCATGCCCATGCCGCCATGGATCTGCATCGACCGGTCGACCACGCGGCCGCCGCCTTCCGACGCGGTGAGCTTGGCGATCGAGGCCTCGATCTTGAAGGGCAGGCCACGCCGTGCCTTCTCCGCCGCCTCCAGCGTGAAGTGCCGGGCGGTGCGGATGTCGATCTCGTTGTCGACCAGCATCCATTGCACGGCCTGTCGGTTGGCGAGCTTCTCGCCGAAGGTCGTGCGCATCTTGGCCCATTCGATCGCCATCTCGTGCGCGGCGATGGCGACGCCGATGCAACCCGCGGCATAGGGGATGCGCTGGCGCGTCAGCCGGTCGTTGGCGACGGCGAAGCCCTTGTTCACTTCGCCCAGCACCTGGTGGTCGGAGACCCAGCAATCCTTGAACTCGAGCTCGGTCGCATAGTGCGAGGAACGCAAGGTGTGCACGACGCGGCGCACGTGGAAACCCGGCGTGTCGCTGTCGATGATGAAGCAGGTGATGCCGGCGCGCCCCTTGGAGGCATCGGTCCGGGCGAAGACGATGCCGTACTGCGCGCGATCGGCGTTGGAGATGTAGAGCTTGGCGCCGTTCAGGACCCAGCCATTCTCCCTGCGCTCGGCCTTCGTCTGGATGGCACGCGCCGGATCGCTGCCGCCCGAGGGCTCGGTCAGGCCGAAGAAGGCCTTCTTCTCCCCGCGCAGCGTCGGATAGAGATAGCGCTCCTTCTGGTCCTCGTTGGCCTCGAAGATCTGCGCCAGGCCGGCGCCGCCGAAGGTACCGTAGCAGGGCACGTAGAGACCGGCGCGATGCTGCGCCATTTCGATCGCCAGCAGGACGCGGGTGACGATGTCGATGTCGGGACCGCCATATTCCTTGGGGATGTCGATGCCGAACAGGCCCATCGCCTTGGTCTTCTCGACCAGTCGCGCGTGATCGGCGGGATCGAGTTCGGAGGCGTCGGGATCGAGCTGCGCCTCGAGCGGGATGATCTCCTCGCGCACGAAGCGGCGGACCTGGTCGATCAGCATCTGCTGTTCTTCGGAGGGCTCGAAATCCATCTCAATCCTTTCTCCTCCCCATTCAAATGGGGAGGTGCCCGAAGGGGCGGAGGGGTCAGGAAGCGGTTAACGTTGGCCTATGACCCCTCCGGCCTTCGGCCACCTCCCCATTTGAATGGGGAGGGATGCTAATTCGGGCTCAACCGTCCCAGCGGGGGCGGGTTCTTGGCGTTGTCGGGTGGCAGGCTGCCATGGTCTGCCTGATGCACCATCAGCAACTCGAACCAGCGCGTGCGGTACTGCTGGTTCACTTCGACGCGGAACTGGCAACCGTCGCCGCGTTCCTTCTGCTCGCGCTGCAACTCGGAGCGCAGGCCGAACGGCGCACGCGCCCCGGCCTGGCCGATATAGAGGATGGCGCCCGCGGCATCGGCCACCTGGTAGACGCCGAGCTGGCCCGGCAGGCGGGCGATCTCGTCGGCCGCCAGGGGCCGCCACGGCTTGTCGAGGCGGAGCCTGATCGACATGGCTACTTGCCTTGAAACTTCGCGATGCGCTTCTCCAGCCGCGCCTTCATGCCTTCCTGGGCATCCTGGCTTTTCATCGCCGCCTGCACGAGCGCGTCGACATCGTCATGCTTGATGCCGTCGCGGAACTCGAGTTGCTTCACCGTCAGCGCCTTCATGGCTTTCAGCGACAGCGGTGCGTTGGCGGCCAGACGGTCGACGACCTTCGACGCTTCAGCCTCGAGCTGGTCTGCCGGCACGCAGCGGGCGATCAGGCCCAGCGCATGCAGCTTGGTCGAAGGCAGCGGGTCGCCCAGCAGCAGCATCTCGCGCGTCGTCACCGGACCCAGCACTTCCATGAGCTTCTTGGCCAGGAACCAGTTGGGCGCGAGGCCGACCTGGGCCAGCGACATGCCGAAGCGCGCCTTCTGGCTCGCCACCACGATATCGCAATGGAGCGCCAGCTCGTTGCCGCCTGCGATTGCGTCACCATGCACGACCGCGACGACGGGCAGGGGACAGAGCTCGACCGCGCGCAGCATCACCTCGATGCCGCTCGCATTGCCACCGCCGATGGTCTCGCGCCGTTCCGCCATGTCGAGGCCGGCGCAGAACACGTCACCCTTTCCACGGATCACGACGACACGATCCTCGGCCGCGACCGGGGCCTGCAGCGCCTCGATCATCTCGCGCATCAGCTCGCTGTCGAGCGCGTTGCGCTTCTCCGGCCGGTTCATCCAGATGGTTTTGACCGGGCCGTCCTTCTCGATGATGACCTTGCTCATGGCGCTCACTCCGGCTCGATGCCGGCGGCCTGGATCTCCTTGGTCCACCAGGCGGTTTCGCTCTTCACGTAGGCCGCGAACTCGTCGAGCGCGAGCGGGGCGATCTCCATGCGGCCCTGGGTCATCGCCTTGGCGGTGGCCGGATCCTTCAGCGCCTCGGCGATCGCATCGGCGAGGACCTTCTGGACGTCCTTGGGCGTCGCCGCCGGCGCGAACACGGCCAGCCAGTAGACCAGCGAGTAGCCCGGCACGGCCTCGGCGATCGCCGGCAGGTCGGGAGTCACCGTCGTGCGCTTGGGTCCGGTGGTCGCTAGCCCGCGCACGCGGCCGGCCTCGATCTGGGTCAGCGCCTGCGGCAGGTCGGGGAACATCACCTGGACCTGGCCCGAGGCCACGTCGCCCAGCGCCTGGGGGCTCGCCTTGTAGGGCACCCGCTCCATCTTCACGCCGGCCAGCTTGTTGAACATCTCGCCCGAGAGCCGCTGCGAGGCGCTGGCTTCGGCGTAGTTGAGCTTGCCGGGGTTCTTCCTGGCATAGTCGACCAGTTCGGCGGTCGTCTTCACCGGCAGCTCGTTGTTCACGACCAGCGCGTTGACGCCCATCACGCAGCGCATGATCGGCGCGAAATCCTTGTCGATGTCATAGCTGAGTTTCTTGAACAGGGCGCCGTTTGCGGCGTTCGTCGTGTTCGTGCCCATCATCAGCGTGTAGCCGTCGGCCGGCGCTGTGGCGACGGCGGAGGCACCAAGCTGACCGCTGGCGCCCGGCTTGTTCTCAATCACGACCGGCTGCTTCAGGATGTCCTGCAACTTGGCGCCGAGGCCGCGCGCCGTCAGGTCGGTGGCGCTGCCCGCCGCGAAGGGCACGACGATCTTGATCGGCTTGCTGGGATAGGCCTGGGCGAAGGCGGCCCTGGATAGCGAACCAGCCGCCAGCGCGGCGGCGCCGGCCAGGGTCGTACGACGGTTGAGTTTCACGTTTCCTCCTGGGGCCGTGTCCGGCCGGGTCCCGTTTTAGCGGCCCGGCGCGGCAAGGCAAAGGAGGGTTGGCTACATGAAAAGCTTTTCCGCCTTGCGGTCAGCGTAAAGGCCGGCCACGAACTCGGCGTAGCCGTTGTAGAGCAGGGTCGGGATGCGCTCCTCGCTGCCCAGGGGCTTCTCCGTCGCCTGGCTCCAGCGGGGATGGGCGACCTGCGGGTTCACGTTGGCCCAGAAGCCGTATTCGCTGGACTGCAGCCCTTCCCAGAAGGTCTTGGGCTTCTTGTCGGTGAAGTCGACGCTGACGATCGACTTCACGTTCTTGAACCCGTACTTCCACGGCGCCACGAGGCGCAGCGGCGCGCCGTTCTGCTTGTGGATCGGCTTGCCGTAGAGGCCCGTCGCGATGAAGGCGAGATCGTTCATCGCCTCGTCCATCGCCAGCCCCTCGGTATAGGGCCACGGGTACAGGAGATCGCGCTGCTCGCGCATCACCGAGGGCCTGGACAGGGTCTTCATGACGATGAACTTGGCGCTGCCCAGCGGCTTGCAGAGCTCGACCAGCGAGCGCACCGGAAAGCCGCTCCACGGCACGATCATCGACCAGGTCTCGACGCAGCGATGGCGGTAGACCCGCTCCTCGAGCTGTACCTTGGCCAGGAGGTCGTCGATGCCGATCTCGAACGGCTTCTCGACCATGCCGCCGACCTTGATCGTCCACGGCCGGACCTCGAGTTTCTGGGCTTCGCGCCAGATGCTCTTGTCGGTGCCGAACTCGTAGAAGTTGTTGTAGGTGGTGGCCAGTTTCTCGGCCGTCATCGGCGTCGGCACGCCATACCTGTCGTTGCGCTTGGCCGGATACAGCCCGGCGGAAGGATCGGCCGACTTGTCCTGGGCCATGAGTTGGCCGGGCAGGGCGATCGAGGCTGCGCCAAATCCCATGGCGCGCACCATCGCGCGGCGGTTGAGGTATTGGCTTTCCGAGGTCGTCTTCGACTCCGGAAGCTCCCAGCCCTTCATGCGCTTGATCAGCATCGTTCCCTACTCCTGTGTACGCCGTGCCCCTAGATGGACCCGACGACGGACAGTCGCAAATCAACCCTGCTCACTGCGCCGTGACGCCGGCTATGGCTGCGAGTTGGTCACGTCCAGCAGGGTCGGCCACATGACATCGCGCCAGGCATTGTTGCCGACCGCGGTGAAGGTGATCTGTCCGCCCTGAACGAGGAAAAAGCGTGGCGTCTCGGCCCCCTGTTCGACGCCGACCTGGCTCATCAGGAAGGCGTCGAGCACCCAACGCAGGTCCGAGGGCCAATTCGCGGGCTTCAGCAGGAGCGCCGGCGTCTTCGGGAACACCACGCGGTAGTCGACCTTCTGGAAAACCGGGGCCTGCTTGAAGAGCGGCTCCCACTGCGTGCGCCAGACCTTGCATGCTTCCGACGTCTCGTCGCCGGCGAAGATCAGCATGGGCTTCGTCGTGCCCTGTGCCGATCCCTGGGCGGCAGCGGCGCGTGCGAGCACAGGCGCGGCGGCCAGTGACAGGCCCCCCGCGATCAAACTACGTCTCTTGAACATCAACCTTCGTCCCCCCTCGTGGACATGTCCCACGAGGGTACTATGGAACAACGCGGGCCGGCCGGAAACTAGGCCTTGGTGCCGGTCAGTTCCTGGATCTTCGGCCACATCTGGTCTTTCCAGCCGCCGTTGCCGGTGACCGTGAGGACGACCTTGCCATCCTGGAACAGGATGAACCGTGGCGTGGCATTGGGGCGCTTCTGCCCGTCCTCGCTCGCCAGGAAGGCAGCCCGGATGGGCCTTGCAGGCGCGGGCCAGCTTTCGTCGACCATCAGCAAGTCCGCATTGGCCGGATGAACCACCTGATAGTCCATCTTGCTGAAAGCGGCCGACTTGAGGAAATCAGGCTCGGACTGGGCACGCCAGATCTTGCAGCCGCCTCAAAGTTCGTGGCCGACGAACACCAGCGTCGGGCGCCCAGACTGGGCACTGGCGACGCGGGCCAGTGACGATGCGGCAGCCATCGCCAGGCCACCCACCATCAAAGACCGTCTGTTGAACATGAACATCACTCCCGTGGAACCATTCCACGGGGCAAATATGAGAGGCCGGTCGGCCGGGGAGAAGCGCCATCCGTCCGGCCTCACTGCCTTGTGACCCGAGCGGAGGCCGTCTCAGGCGGCCTGACGCTTCTTCGTCTCCTCGACGATGCGTTCGGCCGTCCGTCCGGCGAGTTCCTGCAGGTGGTCGAACGCCGTCCGGAAGGTGCCGATGCCCTGCGTGACGGACCGGATCTCCACGATCATGTCGGCGATCTCCGCCTCCGGAATCAGGGCCGAGACCTCGTCCCATCCCGCCCAGTCCGGTCGGGCGTCGTAGCCCAGAAGCTGCCCCCGGCGTCCGGTGATCAGCCGCTGCAGCCGCGGGGTCGACTCGGACGGTCCGGCGACGGTGACCCGCAGAATGGGTTCGAGCAGGACCGGTTTGCACTTGGGCATGGCCTCGCTCATGGCGATGCGCGCGGCCATCTTGAACGACATCTCGGAACTGTCCACGGCATGGTACTGGCCGTCGAACAGTGTCGCCTCGAGGTCGACCACGGGCTGCCCGAGCGGCCCTTCCTTGAGGTACTCGCGCAACCCTTCCTCGACGGCTGGAATGAAGTTGCGGGGCACCACGCCGCCCACGATCCGGTCGACGAAGCGGAAACCCGACCCGCGCGGCAATGGCTTGATCTCGACCTTGATGTCGGCGAACTGGCCATGGCCGCCGGTCTGGCGCTTGTAGCGGGCATGCTGCTGCGTGCCGGCCTGGATGGTCTCGCGATAGGCGACGCGCGGCGTCGACGTCTCGACGGCGACGTTGTAGCGCCCGGCGAGCTTGTCGACGGCGACCTTGAGGTGCATCTCGCCCTGGCCCCTGAGCAGCAGTTCATGGGTCTCGCCGCGCTGCTCGAAGGAGAGCGAGGGATCTTCCTCGACGATCTTCTGGAGTGCGCCCGAGAGTTTCACCTCGTCGTTCCGGTTGCGGGCGGACAGCGCCAGTCCGAACACGGGAGCGTCGGCCGGCGGGAAATCCGCCGAGGCGGCGATCCCCGCGGGACTGAGGATCTGACCCGATGACAGCGCTTCGACCTTGGCCAGGGCCACGATCTCGCCGGCGCGCGCCTCGGCGATCTTGTCGAGCCTCTGCCCGAACGGGCGCAGGATCGAACCGATCCTCTGTCCGCCGACCGAGTGGCCTTCGGCGAGCGTCCCGGACCAGATGCGGCAGAGCGAAAGCTTTCCGGCGTGGCTCTGATGCAGGACCTTGAAGCACTCGGCCGTCGGAGCGTCGTTCGAAGGCAGGGCGCGGCGGCGCGCGGTCTGCTCGACGAAGGGTGTGTCGTGGCGCAGCGCCTTCAGCAGGCGCCGCACCCCGTTCTCCCGATCGCCGGCGCCGAG
>CANIEC010000024.1 GCA_947466085.1 Rhodospirillales bacterium | reverse complement strand
CGCCCACCGCGATCCATGCTCAGCCTCGTGATCCAGCACCAGCCGGATCGCACGCTCCCGCACCTCGGTCGAAAACTTGTTCGCTGTCTTGCTTGCCATGGCTCCACTTTCTCAAGGGTTGGAGCCTCCGACAAACCCGGGGCGGTTCATCCCTACAGCGCCCACCACCGGTTTCACGGCTCCGAGGCACTTTTGCTTCGGAGCCTTTTTCTTGATGTCGCCACCTCTGAATGAGATTGCGTTCGGCGCCGTCGCCCGGCCGGCCTTCCGGAGTCCGGAGGGTTGAGTCTGGCGAAGGCCGTCGGCGCGAGTGTTCGATCTGTCCGGCTTTCGAACTCAGAGCCGGAGTTGACCTAACCGGCGAAAGCCGAATACGGGCCTCTCCGGATCATCGTCTCGAAGCGTTCCCCTCGCCTTGCGCTGGTCGGCGGACGCTCGTGCCGCCGATCAACTTCCGGACCTCCAGCCAAGGGCGGTCAGCGTCTTGGCAGCGAGGCGGAAGGGTCGCGTGACGTAATACGCAGACCAAAGTGTTTGCGGAAGCTTCATCGCCTCGTAATCTCCCGATGTCCGGTTGAGTGCGAGCCTGATGGAGCCCCAGAGCTTGTCGAGCCGGCGTTCGCATAGATGCAAATCCGAAAAATTTTCCTGCTCGGGGAGACCGAGCAAACCCTCCTTCAGGCCGCGCGTCAGCCCGGCAACGAGAGCGCGAACGCGCCCGTTCGTTTCGAGCAGACCGCGCAAGGCTTCCGGAGCGGGCGTTTCGAGCAGTTCCCGCGCCATCGCACAGGCAAGAAGAACTGCGTCGCCGCACCGCTGCGCCCTGGCGCGCCCGTGGATATCAAGCCAATCGAGATCCTGGCGTCGGTCGATCAGCATGGCGAAATCACAGATCCACCCGAGGCACCGCCAGGCTTCCTTCGTTCCATGCCCGGCCAGCAACAGAGCAAGGTTCTCCGTCGAAAGTGTCGGAACTGCACGATTGCCGATCAATACGGTGTCGAGATCCTGCCACACGGCGGCAGGCGTCAAGGGAAACGGCACATGGGTGCCGGTGAAACTCCAATGGAGGTCGATCACGAGATTGCTGTCGGGGTGAACGAAAGCATACTGTCGCAAGTGGGCCAGAAATGCCTGCCGGTACGCTCGCGTTCCACCGGCGGCGCGATAGCCAAGCCCGCCGAGCAGCCGCTCGGCATCTTCTATCTGCTGCTTGGGCACGATGATGTCGACATCGACGTATTCCCGGCGCGATACGTCGCCATGGAGAAGCGCCGACAGGGTCGGTCCCTTGAAGGTGGCGAACCGGAGCCCCGCTTTGGCGAATGCCTCGTACAGGCGGCAAAGTTCCTGGCATACGAACAAGGAATGTGCGCCGTGAACCCGCCGGAAATTCTCGACCGAGGTTCTCGTTGCCGCAGGCACAGTCTCCCACGACATCCGATAGAGACTCTCGACAAGCTGAGGGCGGACTGCGTGGTACTCGCCAAGCCTGAAGAGCTCAGCGAAGTCGACGCCGGCGCGGAGGATCTTAAGTGCCCCAACGAGGTCAGGCTCTGGGCGTGCAACAAGACAGAGGAGCTTGAATTCGACGCTGCCGGTCGAGGGTCTGGCGGACACCGGCATGCGCTTGCGAAACAGAGGGAGCCGGAAAACCAGATCAGCCTGCAGCTTCCCGATTCTCAGCTTTGGTCACCCCTTCAGTGAGACGAAGGCAAAGGCAAACGCACCCATCGAAACGGTCGAAGATCACAGGCGCCCTAGAAGCGCGTGCTCCTTCTGCCGCGCTGGCTGCCACCATCGTTATTGCCACTGGGTCCAACTTTCAATGTCAGGTCACTGAAGGAGCCCAACACCAACAGCGCCGGCTCCACATAAGGCTTTTTCGAGGGTGATTTAACAGCCTCACCGCCCTCATCGCACTTGTGATGCCTATCCATGAAATCCACCCTTCTGCCCGCGACAAAAAACAGTCACGGACACCCACACACCCCAATAGACGTGGCTAGTAGCACGACGTTCCGGCTGGGAGCAATATACCGCAGTTACAATGCAATATAAAACCACATACAAGTAGCTAGCCTGAAGGGTCAACCAACGACGTCGACAAAGCCGACCTCCTGCAGGCTCGTCAGAAACTTGATCGCATGATCCCTGCAGAGGAATGGATCGACGTCGAACTGCGCCGCAAGATCGTCGCAAATGTCCACAATCGATCTCGGCTCATCGAGATCATTCGATACTGCCGCTCCGACGCCTGGAGACAGAAATAGCGAACCTTGTCGAGCTGCAGCAGCACGACTTCACCGTTGCATTCACACGCAACCTAGCTTGCGGATTTCTTCATGATCGTCGAGTAACTCAGCATACGTCTGGGACACTTGGTGGCGAAACACCAGAGGACGGACGGCTGTCCCCCCGGCGAAGGCCGTCACGAAGAAGTGACACCGCCAAGACGCCTTCTCTTCAGCCAGTGATCGAGAACGTGGACGGCGAGAGCCCGGGCCCGCAGGCGACCGGACCAGTTCCCGGCGGACACCATCGAAACGTCGAGGTAGCGATCCAGGCACCCGTCGCGCGGCAGGGCTGGAAGTCCGCTGCCAAACGGCAGCGTGGACTCGTGGGGCGTTTTTCTGCGCGCGAGCACCTCGTCCGGAAGCCACCCTCGCATGGCTTCGCGCAACAGCATCTTCTCCCTCGCCCACGGCAGCGTCGGTACCGAAAGCATGAACTCGAGGACGCGTAAATCGAGGAACGGATGCCGCAGGATCATAGGTCCCAGGGATTCCTCGAATTCGTAGTCGGCGAATACTGCCGGCCATATCGGATCGTTGAATCCGCCGACCGCTCTCGGGCGCCAGGGATGGCGAGGGGTACGAACCGCTCCGACGCCGCCCGGACGGAATGCGTCCGCGACCCGCCGCTCCAGGTCAAGGCGACGCGCAAGGGACGGCTCGATCCAGGGCGGCACGCCAGCGAAACCTTCGTCGGAATGGCGGCGTTTTCCATAGCGCAGGAGAGTCTCCCACCATCCCGCCAGTCCCTTGGTCCGCAGATAGAATATGCCGGCCTCCGCCATCCGCCGCCAGTCCCGCCGGCCGGCGAGCCACGACAGATACTCGTCTCGCTCGAAGACGAGTGCATTGTCCGGCCCTTCCCCATAGAACCAGACGGATGCTCGTTCCGCCCGGTCGCACGCGACCTCGCGGTCGAAATGGGCAGTAGTGATCAGGTCCGAAGGCTCCGGCGTTGTCATCGACCTCGCCCACCACTGCGTGTCATAGACAAGATCGTCGCCCTGCCGGTGCCGGAGCTCTATGCCAAGCCGGTCGGCCGCCAGTGAGCTGAAGTGCCTTTCTCTTGCAGATCCAAACTGCTCGAAATCAAGGCATTCGGCCACAACGCGGGAGGCGTCTCCCGTCGCATTCACCGCACAGGCGGCAAGCGTGGTTGAATCGAGGCCGCCGCTCATGGCGATGCCGACCCTGCCGGCTGGCAAACGGTCGGCAATCGATTTCGACATGAGATCGACGAAGCCTTCGGTGTACTGGCGGCGGTCGCGAAAGTAGAGTGGATCGCCAATATCCAGTCGCCAGTATCGGCGTATCGCAGCACGGCTCCCGGAGATCGTCAACGCATGTGCCGGCGCCAGACGGCGGATATTCTGATAGACTGTTCGCTCGGGCTCGAGCGAATAGCCGACGGTCAGGAAGTCGGCGATCCAGGTATCGTCGAGGTCGCGCGAGACGGCGGTCTGTGCGGCAATCCAGTCCAGCGAGTCGCTGACGAACCAGGCACCCCCGACTTCGGCATGAAACAACGACCGCACGCCCAGCTGGTCGCGGGCACAGATCAGCCGCTTGCGTGGGCCGTCCCACAAGACAAAGCAGAAGTCGCCGGCGAGGCGATCCAGGAAGGCGTCGCCCCAGGCGGCGTAGGCGTGCAGGCATAGGTCGGCGTCCGATACGTCTCGCAAGGAGGCGCGGGGATGAGAAGGAAGCAGCGACCTAAGTTCGTCGCGCGCATCGAGCCGGACCCGGCCGACGAGCCGGTATTGCCCGCCAAGGTCCCGGATGCCGACCGCCTCGCCAGCGGCCGAAAAAGGCCCGGCTTTCGAGCAAGTGAAGGCAACATGGCCGGCCCGGTCAAGACTCTCGAAGTCGTGCCCAGCGGCTCCGAACCTCCTGTGATCGACGGGTCTGCCGTCGACGTTGAAGATCGCGGCAAACACTTTTCAGACGGTCTGGCGCAAGCCGCGCAACGCCCCGCCGGCTTTCCTTGCACGAAGCCGATGAATGCCGAACCGAGGTCGCACCGACAGAACCATTGCGAGCGTCCCAATGCCTTCAAGCCGAAAAAATTTATCACTTGCCAGCGGTGGTCATCCCCCCGCCCGAAGCGACATGTACCGCGCGATTGAACTCCGCAACAAGGAACTCCGAATTCTCGGGATCGAGCATACTGACATGATTGCCTGGGACCGGAACGATGCTCAGCTTCTCGGTGCGAGCATTCCAGCCCAGGTCAATCCCGCCCTCCTCCGAACGGAACAACACCACCGGGACGCTCAAGCGGCCGGGTGGCACGTCCCGGATCCAGGATTCACGATGAAACTGCACGAGCATCGACCGCAAGTGCCACTGCAACCGAAAAATGAAGTGACTGTTTGCTCGAAAGCGGAACAATAGAAGGAACCGAAGCGCATGAAGACCTGCTGGCCCAGTAACCAAAGACGGGGTCAGTATTGCTTCCGCAATCGTCCCCCAGTCGCGATTGCCAACCAGGCGACACAGTGTCGAAAGTCGTTGTGCAAGGCCGCGCCGTTCCGGAGGCGGACCCGAGTCGTAGTTCTCGGCATCTGTATCCAGCACCAGAAGCGCCGAGATGCTCCGGCCACGCTTCGACAGCCGGTTGGCAACGGCATAAGCAAAATCTCCCCCCAGCGAATATCCGGCGAGAACAATGGCCCCTTCCGGGGCGAACTGTTCGATCTGGGCCACCAGATGCGCAACGATGTCTTCATAACCACCCCGTGCGAGACAACCGAGATCGGGATAGCTCGTCGGGACAATCCTGATGCTTTTGGCGCAAGCCATTCGGAAACGGGCCAGAAGAGGCGTGTCGCCCCACTTCCCCGGCAGCAGGAACACCATTGGCAGAGCGTCCTGAAACACTGGCGACCGCTCTTCGTTCAGGCGGTCCAGAACCAGGGCGAACTCCGCGGGTTTGAGCCCACCATGGAATTGGTCCAGCGGGAGCGACCGGCCACACAACCGTTCCAGATGGAGGACCAAAAGGAGCAACCGAAGAGAATCGCCGCGGGCCTCGTCGAAGCTACGGCCGTCCTGGAGCGCCGGCCGGCCAAGGGCGCGCTGCCAAGCCTCGCCCACAATATCGGTCGAGCGTGGCGTCGGGTGGGCGCTGGCGGGAGGCGACAGAGGCCTTGGCTCGACCGTCGAACGCTGGGCGGCATGCGCCAGCAATGCCTCCTCATCGACTTTCCGGCCCGGCAGCAGCGGGAACTCGTCGAGCACGAAGAGCTCGGATGGCTCCATGTAGGCGGGAAGCCTTTCTTTCAAGTGCCTTCGGATCGCGACGGCGACAGATGACGAACCCGCCTCGCGCAGCACTACGAATGCGAACAGTGTAGGCTCGCCCACGATCGCCCGGGCTACGACTGCGGCATCTGCAACCTCGGGCAACAGCCGGAGCACCGTCTCGATTTCCGCGAGCTCGACACGGTTGCCCAGAACCTTGATCTGCCGATCCTTGCGGCCGAGCATCACGACGAGGCCGTCGGGGCCACTGGAAGCGATGTCGCCCGTGCGATACACGGGCTCCAGGTTGTTCATGTCCTGTTGGAAAACCCCCGGTTGAACAGCGCCGCCACGCCAGAGTCCGAGCGACATCCAGGGACTCCTGACAACGAGTTCGCCCGGCTCCCCCTGCTGCACGGCCTTTCCGGCATCGTCGAGCAGGGCGACAGTAAAGCCCGGCAAGGGATATCCGGCCGGCACGCGGGGCCCGTCGGTCCGAAACTTCGGCGGCACGAACCATTGCAGGATTGCCGGTGCTTCCGTGGCGCCATACGAGGAAAGCACGTGGCAGTCTTTGGACAGCAATCCCCGAAGCTGCTTGTGATCGATCGCGAGCAACGCGTCGCCCGAGGAATGGACGCAGCGCAGCGACGCCAGGGCGGGCGCAACCTTGTCGATGCGGGCGACGCCGCGCCACACTGCCGGCGTTGTGAACATCATGGTGATGCCCATCTCGCCGATTGCCTGCACGACCTTGGCGAGACCCGTCCGCTGGAGATCGAGCTTTACCAGGGCAGCGCCCGTCAGAATGGCTTCGAATATGTGCTGCAAGCCCGCGATAGTGCTGGGGGAGGCGAGCGACAGCAGCTTGTCGTCGGGGCGAAAATGCACGGCGTTGATGAGCTGGGCGACGCGGTGCAGAATGGCACGCTGACTGATTGCAACGCCCTTGGGTTGGCCGGTACTGCCCGACGTGTAGACGATAAAGCCAGCCGCGCCCGGGGGCATCGAGGAACCGGACGGCTGGTCGGGTAGCAGCCGATCCTCCAGTGCCTCGTCGATCACGATGGTGCGAATGCCGGCCGGCAGCAGAAGACCGTCCGCGATATCGGACCGCCTCAGGATGACCGTCGCGAGACCGGCGTCGCGAACGATCGCGGCGACGCGCTCTGGCGGATGATGACGATCGATCATCACGCAAGGCCTGCTCGCCGCCAGGCAGGCCAGGATCGCGACGGGATACACGGCTTCGTTCGGAAGCAAGATGCCGACCGGTTGTCCTGCAGGGACGGAGGCATCGATCGTGTGACTGAGACGCCGGCATGCCGCCCAGACCTGTGCGTAGGTCAGACGCCCGGTAAAATCCTCACAGGCAACCCGATCTCCGAATTCATCCACGGCAAGTCTGAAAAGGTCGAGTACGGGTCGATCGACCCATTCCTCTCGAAACAGGCGGAACGGAACAGTCGGGCCATTCAGGTCGAGTGCCGGAGCACTCGGATATGACATGGCGGGCTGTGACGAAAGTGCCGACGCGGCAAGCGCATGCCGGGTGGCATGGGCCAGCAACGCTTCCTCGTCGACCTTCCGTCCCGGCAGCAGGGGCAACTCTTCAAGCCCGAAGAGCTGGGATGGCTGCATATGGGCAGGCAGTTTTTCCTTCAGGTATCCTCGGATCGCGGCGGTCCTGTCTGACAAACCTGCCGCGCACGGGACGAAGAAGGCGAGCAATCTGGCGTCTCCCTCAATCCGGCGGACAACCACAGCAGCGTCTGCGACCTCGGGTGCCTGTCGAAGAACGGTCTCGACCTCGGCGGGTTCGACGCGGTTCCCGAGAATCTTGACCTGACGATCCTTGCGACCCAGCGTCACAAAAAGACCGTTGGGACGCTTCAGCACGATGTCGCCCGTGCAATACACGGGCGCCGTCAAGTCTCTCTCATCCTGCTCGAACGGACCGGGGTGAACAGCACCGTTCCGCCAGATCCCGAGCGACATCCAGCTACTCTTGACCACCAGCTCGCCTGGCTCGCCCTCCTTCACGACGTTGCCGGCTTCATCGAGCAGGGCAAGAGCGAAACCAGCCAAAGGATAGCCGGCCGGCACACGCGGTCCATCGTCCGGCCGTTCCGACGACACGAACCACTGCAGCAGCGCCGGCGCCTCCGTGGCGCCATAGACGGAAAGCACGTGGCAATCCGCGGGCAGCACTTGCCGAAGGCGTTCGAGGTCGATCGCCAGCAGCGCATCTCCCGAGGACTGGATACATCGCAGGGTCGCCAGGGCAACTGCCGCATTGTCGATGCCTGCAACGCTGCGCCACACCGCTGGCGTGGAGAACATCATGGTGAGACGCCGCTCGCCTATTGCCTGCAGGACTGCGCCGAGGCCTGTCCGCTGTAGGTCCAGCTTGACCAACGTCGCCCCCGTCAGCATCACCTCGAAAATCTGCTGCAGGCCGCCGATCGTGCTGGGTGACGCGAGCGACAGCACCTTGTCGTCGGGGCGGAGATGGACGGCGTTGACGAGCTGACGCGCGCGATGAAGCACTGCGCGTTGGCTAAGCACGATGCCCTTCGGATGCCCGGTGCTGCCTGATGTGTAGACGATGAAGCTCGCGGCCAGGGGAGGCACCGAAGAGGCGGGAGGCCGGTCAGGGGCCGCCCCGTCCTGCAACGCCTCATCGATCACGATCGTGCGAACTCCCGCAGGCAACGGCAGCCCGGCGACGCTATCCGATTGCCTTAGAATGATCGCCCCAAGGCCCGCGTCACGAACAATAGCTGCAACCCGATCGTCAGGATGGTGGCGATCGATCATCACGCAAGGCCGATTCGCCGCCAGGCAGGCCAGGACCGCGACAGGATACGCGGCTTCGTTCGGAAGCAGGATGCCAACCGGTTGTCCGGTGGGGACGGAGGCATCGATCGCGTGACTGAGACGCCGGCATGCCGCCCAGACCTGTGCGTAGGTCAGGTGCCCGGCAATATCTTCACAGGCAACCCTATCCCCGAATTCCTCGGCGGCAGATCGGAACAGGTCGAGCGCTGGTCGATCGACCCATTCCTCGCGAAACCGGCGGAACGGAACAGTAGGGCCATTCAGGTCCAGTGGCGGAACGCTTGGACATGACCAGGAGACGTCTGATGCTCGAAAGGAGGTCATCACTATTCGGATGAATTCAATAACATTGGTGTGATTTTAATAGCAGTTCCAATGCAGGCTCATGGCAAAGATCTTCAATATCAATATACTATCGGAAAGCATTCATACGAACGAAAGCTTCTGGAGTAGGCAATGTCGTCATCCTCGCGCCGCCGTCTCGTTGCTGGTTGCCTGTCGATCCTGCTCGGCCTGTCGACGGTCATGCCGGCCGCTGCGCAGGACATGATCCGCTTCGGCACGGCGCTGTCGCTCACCGGAAATCTGGCAACCGAGGGCAAGCTCGTTCGCGAAGGCTACGACTTTTTCGTCAAGACAGTGAACGAGCGCGGCGGGATGGACGTCGCCGGCAAGAAATACAAGGTCGAGATCGTCTACTACGACGACGAAAGCAACGTGAACACCTCGGTCAAGCTCTACGAGAAGCTGATCTCCGAGGACAAAGTGAAGTTTTTGCTCGGCCCCTACGGCAGCGGCATCACCATCGCCGTCAGCAACCTCACGGAGCAGCACAAGCTGCCGCTCGTGATTGCACACGGTGCGGCCTCGACGATTTACAACCGCGGCTACAAGTACATTTTTGGCGTGTTGAACTCGATCGATCACTACACCTACAACATGGTGAAGATGGCGTCGGAACAGAAGCTGACGCGCCTGGCCTTGCTCAACGAGAATCAGCTGTTCGCCCAACTCGGCATCGACGGGGCCGCACGGCAGGCCAAGGAGCTCGGGGTCGAAGTCGTCTACAAGGAGAAGTATTCGTCCGGCACCAAGGACCTTTCGCCCGAGCTGGAGAAGATGAAGGCAGCCAAGCCGGACATGATCATCGCCGGCGGCTACACCAACGACATGATCCTGCTGGCCCGCCAGATCAGCCAGGTCGGTCTGAAACCCAAGCTGCTGGGCTACCTCCTCGGGCCGACGTTGCCGGGATTCGTGAAATCGCTGGGCGCCGATGCCGAGCTCACGCTCGAGCCCGTGCAGTGGAGCATCAACGTGCCGTACAAGGACCAGATCTTCGGCTGGACGGCGCGCGGCTATGCCGATGCCTTCCAGAAAGTGTACGGACACGTCCCCGACTATCACCCGATCCAGTCCACGGCGGCGTTGCAGGTTTACTACAACGCCTTCCAGAAGGTCGGCGGCTTCGACCCGCAGAAGGTGCGCGACGCCATCGCCGAGACCGACATCGTCACGGCCTACGGGCCCATTCGCTTCAACGACAAGGGCCAGAACATCGCCAAGTCGATGTCGGTGGTGCAGATCCAGGACGGCAAGCCGGTGGTTGTCTATCCGGCCGACGTGGCGGAGACCAAGCTGAAGCTGAACCCGTGATGGCGGGCGGCGCCCGCTGATGCAGCTCGTAGCCCAGATTGTCTTGAACGGCGTGCTGCTGGGCGGTTTCTACGCCTGCATGGCGCTCGGCTTCTCGATCGTCTGGGGCGTCATGAACGTGGTCAATCTGGCCTACGGCAGCATGATCATGATCGGTGCCTATGTCACCCAGATGGCCGTGCTTCAGCTCGGTCTGCCGCTCGCCGCCGCCCTGCCGCTGGCCGCCCTCGCGACGTTCACGATGGGCTACGTTTTGCAGCGCGCCCTGCTCAACCGGTTGGCAGAACGTTCGGTGTTCATGACGCTCATCTTCACCTTCGGACTGAACATGGCTCTGATCAACCTCAACCTGATTCTGTTCTCGGCCGACGTGCGGTCGCTGCCAGACGTGTTCGGCCGCGCGTCCTTCACCATCGCCGGCCTCAGCGTGCCCTATGGCCGGGCAACGATCTTCGCCGTCGCGATGGCCATGACGCTCGGCCTTCACGCTCTCCTCAACTGGACGCCGCTTGGCAATGCCATCAAGGCGACCAGCTTCGATCCCGATGCCGCGCGACTCTCCGGCATCGACGTGCCGCACGTCTATGCCCTGACATTCGCGATTGGCGGCGCGATCGCCGGCGTCACCGGCGCGCTGGTCGCCACCAGCTATTCCTTCTCGCCCCTCGCCGGCGAGAGCTACACCATGAAAGCTTTCGTCGTGGTGGTGCTGGGCGGCCTCGGCAGTATTCCAGGCGCCATCATCGGCGGCATGCTGCTGGGCATCGTCGAGAACCTGGCCTCGTTGTTTCTTGATTCGGGCTATCGTGACGCGGTCGGCTTCACCCTGCTGCTGCTGGTGCTGATCTTGCGCCCGCGTGGCCTCATGGGCCGGCGTTTCTTCGCCGAGGTGAAGGGCTGAGCCGCCGCCATGGCCGCATCCACCCTGCGCGCCAGATGGGGCAGCGGTCCCTGGGCCGGCACCCTGCGCAGCGCGGCGATCGGCTGCGTTTTGATGGCGATCCTGATGGTGCTGCCGTCCTTTCTGTCCCTTTATTGGCTGCGCCTGCTGACCAGCGTCCTCATGCTTGCCGTCATCGCCCAGGGCATGAACGCCATGGCGGGCTTCGTCGGCTACCCCGCCTTCGGCAACGTCGTCTTCTTCGGCATCGGCGCCTACGGCACAGCGCTGGCCATCGCCGCGGGCTTCGCCCTGGGGCCGGCCCTGCTCTTCGGCGCGATCCCCGCCGGAGGGCTGGCACTGGCGGTCGGGCCACTGCTGCTCCGCCTGCGCGGCCACTACTTCGCCATCGCGACGCTCGGGCTGAACGAGGTCGTGTCGGCCCTGGCTGCAAACCTCTCGGGCCTTACCGGCGGTGCCGCCGGCCTGTCGCTGCCGCTGGGAGCCGGCACCGCAGGCGATGCCGCGCAACGCGCCTACGTTGGCTTTGCGACGCTGTTTGCCGCCAGCCTGCTGCTCGGCATCTTCCTGCGCGACAGCCGCTTCGGTTACGGCTGCCGGGCCATCCGCTCCAACGAGGAGGCGGCGGAGGCGACCGGTGTTCCGACGCTGCGCGTGAAGTCGATCGCCTGGATGCTGAGCGCGTTGCTGACGGCAGTGGCGGGGGGCCTCTACGCGCGCTGGGTCGGCTTCATCGAGCCGTCGCTGGTGTTCGACATGGCGATATCGGTCAAGGCGTTCGTCATGTTCCTGCTGGGCGGGGCCGGCACCGTCTTCGGCCCCCTGATCGGCGCGCTGCTGATCGAAAGCGCGACGACGCTGGCCTGGAGCCATCTCCTGAAACTGCATCTGCTGGTGCTGGGAGTGACGATCATGCTGGTCGTGCTGCTGCTGCCCGACGGCGCCCAGGGCTTCGTCGCGCGGCACTGGCCCACGGTCCGCGACCGCCTGCGGCGCCGATCCTGATGCTGAGCGTGCGCGGCCTGTCCGCCGGCTACGGCGGCCTGATGGCCATACGATCCCTCGACCTCGAGGTGAAGGCGGGCGAATGGCTGGCGCTGATGGGACCGGTCGGCGCCGGCAAGTCGACGTTGCTCGGCGGTCTGGCCGGGCTTGTGGCCGCACGCCAAGGGGAAATCCGGCTCGATGGCGAGGACATCCGGCTGCTGCCGCCCCATCGCCGGCTGCGTCGCGGCATTGCCCTGGTGCCGGAGGGCCGGCGGCTCTTCTCCGGCATGACGGTGCGCGAGAACCTCATGGCCGGCACGCATGCGCTGGCCGACCCGGGGATGCGGCGGCGCAACCTCGACCGGGTCTGCGAACTCTTTCCCGTGCTCGCCGAGCGGGCTCGCCAGATCGCCGGCACCTTGAGCGGCGGCGAGCAGCAGATGTGCGCCATCGGCCGCGCGCTGATGGCGTCACCCCGGCTTCTGATGATCGACGAAGTCACGCTCGGCCTGGCCCCGCTCGTCGTTGAATCCTTGTTTGCCGCTCTGGCGGAATTGCACCGGCAGGGCATGACGCTGCTCACCGTCGAGCAGAATGTGCCGCTGGTGTTGGCCCATGCCGATCGCGGCTGCGTGCTGAGCGGCGGTGCCATCGTCCTGGAGGGCCCCGCCGGGGTGCTGCGCGACGACCCCGATCTCCCGCGACATTTCATTGGATAGGGAGCCGACATCCCATGACACCACCCGACCTCTCCCGCCTCTTCTCGCCACGGTCCATCGCCGTGCTCGGCGCCTCGGCCAGCCTCGACAAGCTGGGCGGTCAGGTCTTTGCCCGCCTGGCCGCATCCTTCCGTGGCGAGCTGATCGCCATCAATCCCGGCGAAAGCGATATCGCGGGCCGGACTTCCGTACCCTCGGTGGAGGCGCTGCCGCACCCGGTCGATCTGTTGATCGCCGTGGCGCCGGGAGAACGCCTGGTCGAGGCGATCGAGCGCTGTCCCGACGGCCGCGTCGGCTTCCTGCTCGCCATCCCGAGCGGCTTCGGCGAGGTCGCGCACGAAGGGCCCGATCTGCAGCATCGGCTGGCGGCGGCGGCGCGCCATGCGGGTCTGCGCGTCGTCGGGCCCAATTGCGTCGGCCTGCTCAACGGCACCATCGGACTGAACGCCTCGATCATCCCGCTGATGCCCCCGGGCGGCGCGGCCGGCCTGGGCGTGGCGACGCAAAGCGGCGGCTTCGGCATGGCGCTCGCCATGTACGCCGCCGACAGCGGCATGAACGTCTCTTGCTTTTGCGACGTCGGAAATACAGTGGACATCTCGCTGGCCGACTGCCTGGCGCACCTCGCCGGCGATCCAAGCACCGGCGTGATCGGCCTCTACGTCGAGTCGGTGCGCGACCTGCCGTCATTCATGGCGACCCTGACGGAGGCCGCCAAGGCCAAGCCGGTCGTGGTGTGTCCGCTCGCTCGCACCCCGTCTGGTCAAGCAGCATCGCTCGCCCATGTCGGCATATCGGCCGACGGAGCGCGATTGGCGAGCAGCCTTCCCGACCAAGCGATCGTCGTGCACTCTGGTCTGGATCTGCTCCATGTGGCGCGCGCCCTGCTCTGGCAGGGCCGACCGCTGGGGGGCAAGCGCCTCGCCATCGTCACCGGCACCGGCGGGATCGGGACCGAGATTGCCGACCTGGCAGAAGAGCATGGCATGACCATTCCGCGCTTCTCACCAAAGCTGACGGCAGCCATCGCCCGGCACTTGCCGGTCTACGCTGCCAGCGCCAATCCCGTCGATCTCACGCCGGTGTGGCGTGACTATCCGCGACTCTATCCGATCGTGATGGCCGAGATCGCTGCATCCGGCGAAGCCGATCTGATCGCGGTTTCGATTACGGATGTCCCGACCACCTGGCCTGACCTCGCCCAGAGCCTGGCACGCTCGGTGCCGACGCTCGGCCTGCCCGTGGCAGTCTACTGGGCGTCGCGCGACGCCGATGTGGTCAACATGGCGGCCCTCAACGCTGCCCGCATTCCCACTTATCGCGCCACGCGCGAACTGGCCTTGGCGCTGGGCGCGCTCGCCCACCACGGCGCGGCGACGGGTGGCCATGCTGCTTGATGTCCAGGATGTTTCGGTCCAGTTCGGCGGTCTTCGCGCGCTGAACAGGGTTTCTTTCGGGGTTCAGGAAGGCGAGATCGTCGGCCTGGTCGGTCCCAACGGCGCCGGCAAGTCGACGATGGTGAACGCGGTGTCGGGCGCCCTGGGCCGCCATCGGGGGAGGATCACCTTCGCCGGCCGCGACATCTCCGGTCTGGCGCCGTCCCGCATCGCAGAGATGGGACTGGTGCGCACCTTCCAACTCGTGCAGCCGTTCCGCGGGCTGACCGCCATCGAATGCGTCACGCTGGGTGCGCTTTACGGCAGTGGCAACGATCGGCCGACCAGCGTTCCCGCCGCGCGCCACCTTGCCGAGCAAGTGCTCGACTTCGCCGGCTTGTCGGCGGTGGCAGGCCTTGCCTGCGATACGCTGAATGCCAGTCAGCGTCGCCGTCTCGAAATCGCCCGCGCGCTTGCGGCGCGGCCGAAACTGATCCTGCTCGACGAGTGCCTGTCGGGCCTGAACAGCAGCGAAATCGACCAGGGCATCGCCCTGGTACGCGCCATCCGCGAGCGTGGCATCGCCATCCTGATCATCGAGCACATGGTGCGCGTCATGGCGACTCTCGCCGACCGCATCGTCGTTCTCGACCGCGGCGAAAAGATCGCCGATGGCCCCGCCGACGAGGTCCTTACCGACCGCCGGGCGCTCGGCATCTATTTCGGAACGACTGCTTGAACCAACCACTCAATCGCGAAACAGGGGCTGGGTCATGCCGCGCCTGAGCAGGAATGGTGTCCGCACCGCGCCACGAGGCAGGAAAAAGTAGACGCGTCCGCATTCCTGCCAACCCAGCGCGCGCAGCCCCTTGTGCGCGTCGGGCCGGTCGAGCTGGCCCAGCGTGTAGGCATGCCGGGCGCCCTGCCGCCGCGCCTGGTCCAGCATGGTGCCCAGCACCAGTCCATGGACGCCCTTGCCGCGGAAGGCCGGCGGCGTGAAGGCATCGGTGGTGTAGACCTCGCCCGGGCGCAATCGGATTGGATGTCCCGGCAGGGCGTCGCCCCAGGTGAAACAGGTCCAGTTGGCGTGCGCCAGGACGCCATCGACAAAGGCCAGGAAGCAGCGTTCGCCGCGGCGTAGCCGATCAAGGTAGAGCCCGCGAGCTGCCTGGTCGCGCGGTCCGTCACCGAGCCACAGCCAAGGGTCGTCCACATAAAGTTGGCAGATCGTGTCGAGGTCGGACTCCTCTGCCAGTCGGATCGAGGCGCCGAGCGGGTTCGTCGGTGGCCGCACCGGCTCGGCCAGCGAGCGCTCGTAGAAGAGCGCGCAAGTCAATTCGCCGAATGGCGCCGTCACCCGTTTCGACCACTGCCACGCCCGTTTCCGCAGATCGTCCATGGCCGAGTGTAGGGCGCCACGCTTGCTGCCGTAAATTGCCCCGGGGTACTTGGTTCTGGCGTGCCCTGGATCGTGCGCCCGGCGTGGTGTCGCAGGTCGGAGCACGGCAGTAAGGGAGCGCTTCTCGATAGTGCCGGCGCGAGGGAACGGTCTTGCAGAAGCGAGCGACGCCGGAACTCGGCGGCGAGATCGAGCTATCGGTCGACCATCACGAAAGCGAGCCCGAGGTCGTTCGCGAGGCCCTCGAAGCCGCAGGCTCACGGTCGATCAAAGCACAGTGAGGGAAGGCGCCCATCGTGGACCCGCGAGAGGGCCGCACGTAACGTCGGTTCGTGACACCCTCTTTCTCCCAATCGCCAGGAACCAATCCATCGCGCCGTGCGCTGATCGCTGGCCTCGTCGCCCTCACGGCATTCAGCGGCAGTCGCGCCGTCTCGGCCCAGAACGATCCCTGGGCGGCCCTGCGCCGCCCCGGATCCTTTGCCCTGATCCGCCATGCCACGGCGCCGGGCACCAACGACCCGCCGGGGTTCCGCCTCGAGGACTGTGCGACCCAGCGCAATCTCTCGGCCGAGGGCCGGGCGCAATCCGTCCGGATCGGCGACCTGTTCCGCGCCAACGGCATCGCCGCCGCCGAGGTCTTTTCGAGCCAGTGGTGCCGCTGCCTCGACACCGCGAGCCTGATGAAGCTGGGTGACGTGCGCCCGCAACCGCTGCTCAATTCCTTCTTTCAGGACAGGTCGCGCGAAGCCGTCCAGATCGAGGCGCTGCGGCAATGGATCGGACAACTCGAGCTCGCGAAGCCCGCCGTGTTCGTGACGCATCAAGTGGTGGTGACGGCCCTCAGCCAGATCTTTCCCGGCAGCGGCGAGATCGTCGCGATGCAACGCGGCCCAGACGGCCGCCTCTCGGTGCAGGGACGGCTGCCAACCGCCTGATGGACGTCGGCACTGCCCGGCGCGACCGAAGGCTGCTATGAGGCCGCCACTCCGCCTGACGCGGACGGGTGAAATTGCCGCGCATGCGTACGACCAAACCACCAATCTGGCTGCTGATGAGCGCCACCGTCTCCTCGCAGATGGCACTGACCATCTTCCTGCCATCCCTGCCGACCATCGCGAACGACCTGAGTGTCTCCTACGGCACCGCCCAGCTGACGCTCTCGATCTATCTGTTCGCCTTCGCCTTTGCCCAATTGGCCGTGGGCCCGCTCTCGGACAGTCTGGGCCGCCGGCCGGTGCTGCTGGCCAGCCTCGTCGTGTTCACGGTCGGCAGCGTGTGCTGCGCGCTCAGCCCGACGATCGAGACGCTCATTGCCTCCCGGCTGGTCCAGGCCTGCGGCGCCTGCGGCGGCGTGGTGCTGGGCCGCGCCATCGTGCGCGACAGCCGGACCGGCCCCGAGGCCCCCCGGGCGATGGGCTACATGGCCTCTTCGATGGCGCTGGCGCCGGCACTCTCGCCGCTGCTGGGTGGCCAGCTGCTCGGCTTCTTCGGCTGGCGCAGCAATTTCTGGTTCACGGCCGCCTGTGGGCTGGCGGTACTGATCGTGGTCTGGCGCATCCTCGGCGAGACCGCGCCGAAGTCGGCGCCGCGAACGACGGGCGTTGTGCGAGACTATCTCGACGGCTTCCGCGCGGTGCTGCGCGAGCGCCGCTTCATCGGACTGATGACGGCGACCACCTGCGCCTCGGCCGGCTTCAATGTCTTCTTTTCCGGCGGCCCCATCCTGCTGATCCAGGTCATGGGCGTGGCCGTCGAGACCTTCGGCTGGTTCACCCTCGCCTGGGCCGGCAACTTCGTCCTCGGCAGCCTGGTCTCCAGCCGTCTGCAGGGCCGGGTGAAGGGCCTGCTCCTGATCCCGGTCGGCCAAGGCATCCTCACCCTGGGCGCCGTGGCCATGATGGCAACCGCAGCGCTGGGCTATGTCACCCCGCTGGCGCTGATCGTGCCGCTGATGCTGATGGGCTGGGGCAACGGCCTCAACATGCCCAACGCGATGGCAAGCGCTCTGTCCGCCGTCCCCGCCACCCGCGTCGGTGCGGCTTCCGCCCTGATGGGTTTCATTCAGATGGTCACCGCCGCGGTCCTCACCCTGCTGGTCGGCTATGTGCCGCACGACACGCAGATGAACATCGGTATCGGGGTCGCCGTGACCGGCATCGTCGGGTTGATCGGCTGGTGGACGCTGGTGCGCCGGCCTCCCGTTTCCAGGGACGGCGGCGCCTCAACTCACAGCAACGGGACAACGTGAGAACTGCCATGCAATTCATCAACGGCACGGAGAGCCTCGTCGTCGACGCGATCGACGGGCTGTTGCGCAGCAGCGGCGGCGCCAACTTGGCGCGTCTCGATGGCTATCCCGGCATCAAGGTCGTCCTGCGCACCGACCACAAGCCCGGTCGCGTGGCGATCGTGGCTGGCGGCGGATCCGGTCACGAACCGGCGCATGCCTCCTTCGTCGGCAAGGGCATGCTGACCGCCGCCGTCTGCGGCGAGGTCTTTGCCTCGCCGTCGGTCGACGCCGTGTTCGCCGCGATCATGGCCGTGACGGGCAAGGGCGGCTGCCTCGTCATCTTCAAGAACTACACCGGCGACCGGCTGAATTTCGGCCTCGCCGTGGAACGCGCCCGCGCGCTCGGCAGAAAGGTCGAGGTCGTGATCGTGAAGGACGACATCGCACTGCCGCACCTTCCCCAGCCGCGGGGTATCGCCGGCGTGATGTTCGTGGAGAAGGTCGCAGGCCACTACGCCGAGCAGGGGGCGAACCTGAAGACCGTCGCGGCCATGGCCCAAAAGGCCGCCGACGCGGTGGTCTCGCTCGGCATTTCGCTCTCTTCCTGCACGCTTCCCGGCGTCGGCCGCGAAGACCGTGTTCCGGACGGCAAGGCCGAACTCGGCCTCGGCCTCCATGGCGAGCCGGGCGTCGACCTGGTGAATTTCGAAGGCGCGCGCCAGGCCGCACGCGTGCTCGTCGACCGCCTCTTCGCCGCGGCAAGGCCGGCGCGCTCCTATGCGCTTCTGGTCAACAATCTCGGGTCCACCACGGCACTGGAGATGAATCTGCTCACCAACGAGGTCCTGGCGAGCCGCCGCGGCGCCAAGATCAAACTGGTGCTGGGCCCGGCCACGCTGGTGTCCTCCCTCGACATGCATGGCTTCTCCCTGAGCCTTCTGCCCCTGACGCCCGAATTCGAGAAGGCGCTGGTTTCGCCGGCCAGCCCGCTGGTCTGGCCGAAGATCCGCCCCCACGTGAAACCGAAGCTCGTGAAGCTGCCGCGGGAGTTGAAGAGAAAGCCCGTCAAGGCGAGCCGGAACCCGTCGCTGGGCGCCCTGGTGAGCCGGGCCTGCGAAATCCTGATTGCCGCCGAGGGAAGGCTCAACGCACTGGATGCGAAGGTGGGCGATGGAGATACCGGTTCGACCGTCGCCACCGCCGCCCGTCACCTGCAGGCGGCACTGCCCCTGATGCCGCTCGCCAGGCTCGACCGTTTCTTCGCGGCAACGAGCGAAGCGCTTTCCCGCTCCATGGGCGGATCGTCAGGCGTTCTGCTGGCCATCTTCTTCTCGGCCTCGAGCCAGTCCGCATCGGAAGGTGCAGGTTGGCAAGGCTCCCTGGCAGCGGGGCTTGCGACGATGATGGCCCATGGCGGCGCCAAACCCGGTGACCGCACCCTGATCGATGCCCTCGCCCCAGCCCTCGCGGCATTGCCGAAGGGACTCGAGGAAGCTGCGAAGGCCGCACGCGCCGGTGCGGACGCCACCGCCCGGATGCCGTCGGCCCGCGCCGGCCGATCGAGCTATGTCCCGGCCTCGCACCTCGATGGCGTTCCCGATCCGGGAGCGGAAGCCCTCGCCATATTGCTGGAAGGTCTGGCGAGGGGTTGAGGTGCCTGAGAGGCCGTTGGCCGTTATCCACAGACTGCGTCGAGTTGCGACGCCCGGGACCGGGGGCATCCAGTATCTTGCGCATCCCTCCCTGCGGTAGCCCTCCGAACAAATAATGGCGAACATTCTTTCCCTCCGGCCCGGTGACCGTCTCCCCGACTTCGTGCTGCCCGGACTCGACGGCAAGCTCAGGAAGTTCGTCTGGTCGTTCATTGGCGACCCGGTCGCCCTGCTCGTCGTGATGGACCTGTCGACCGTGGATGCCGCGCAGTTTGCGTCCCTGCGCGACGCCTGCGCCGCGGCGTCGACGAAGCTCGTCGTCGTCGCCGGCAATACCGTCGCGGCCTCCGCGCCAGTCTGGAAGAAGCTCGGAGCCTCGCCCGAGGAGCCGCTGCTGCTCTGTGACGAGAAGGGCCAGTTCCTGCCGGCACTGCTTGCCCAGGCCGGGGCGGTCTCGTTCGGCCAGGGCATGGGCCTGCGCCAGCGCGTGATTGTGCTCGATCCCAACCAGAGGGTCGCGACCACGTTCGACACGCGCGCCCTGCTGGCCGCCGCCGAGGCGATGAGTGGCATTGCCGATTCCGTGCGCGCCGACGGCGGTGCCGACCTGCGCCTGACCACGGCGATGGCGCCCGTTCTGGTCCTGCCGCGCGTCTTCGAGCCGGATTTCTGCACCCAGCTCATCCGCCTGTGGGGCAAGGGCGACCACAAGGACTCGGGCGTCTCAAGCCGCTACGGCAATGTCGACATGGCCGCCCTGAAGCGCACCGAGGACTATACGATCGTCGAGCCGATGATGCTGAAGGCGGTGTCGGACCGGCTGGCCTATCGCATCGGTCCCGAACTCACCAAGGTCTTCGCCTTCGATCGCGAATTCACCTTCGACTCCCATGTCGTACTCTCGTACAGCGCGGAGGGCCGGCATTTCTTCGCCGCGCATCGCGACAACGGTGCGCCGACGACGGCCGATCGCGCCTTCGCCGTGTCGCTAAACCTCAACGACGATTTCGAAGGCGGCGAGCTGGTCTTTCCGGAGTATGCCGCCGTCCGCGTCAGCCCGCCCGCGGGCGCGGCCGCCGTCTTCTCCTGCTCCCTGCTGCACGCGGTCGGCCCGGTGACCCGGGGCCGCCGCTACGCGCTCACGACCTTCTTCCGCCAGAAGCGCTGAATCGTCAGCCGGCGGGAATCCAGCTCTTCTTCTCGCCGGCATAGTTCGCGCCAGGATTGCCGTGGACCGTCGTGCGCCACATCAAGCGGCCCTCGCGATCGCCGTCGAACCACGTCGCGGCATGGACCAGGCAGCGATTGTCCCAGATCAGGAGATCGCCTTCGGTCCATTCATGGGCGTAGCAGAAGCGGCGCTCCGTGTAGTGCGCCATGATCTCGTCGAGCAGCGCGGCACCCGCGCCGTGCGGGCCCGGCTCCATGCCTACGAACGGCCCCTCGAACCAGTCCATCTGGCCCCATTCACAGAGGTAGAGCGACTTCTCTCCCGTCACCGGATGGGTGCGCACGACCGGCTGCGGCTGCGAGCGCTCGTGGACCGCGAAGGCACGCGGTGTGCGCCCCGCCAGGGCCGCCTCGCGTGAGCGGCCGGTGCCGGGCTGGGCATGCAGGCCGACCAGGGTATCGACCTTCTCCTTCAGCGCCGGCGGCAGTGACGCGTAGGCGAGGATACCGTTGGCGAACAGGGTCTGGCCGGTGTCGCGCTGGGCGGGCGTCACCGCATAGAACAGCGAGATGTCGGGCGGCGGCCGGCGATAGCTCTGGTCGGTGTGCCAGCCCATGCGATGGGGATACTGGGTCGGAATCAGGCCGTCGGCGGCCAGCGGCGGCTCGGGTCGCTGGGGCGGCGCCTTGGAGACCGGCGGCATGTTGGACACGAGCAGGATTTCCGGCACGGAGACATGCACCGACTTCAGGTTCGTGAGCGTGTGGCGATAGTCCTCGACCTCCGGACCGAAGACGCGGCTGAGGCGGATGAGCAGGTCGGGATCGTCTGAGATGCCGTTCATGCCCTGGATCAGCAGCAGCCCCTTGGCCTCGGCCAATGCCGCCGGGAGGGCCTTCGGATCGCTCTCGGCCGCCGCCACGATCGTTGCCGCATCGCCGTCGAGTCGCAGCGTTGCGCCAAAGGATGCGCCGGGAAAAGGCGCCTCGCGTGTGAAGTTCATGCCCATCCTCATGCCAGTGTCATGCCAACCTTCAGGAGCGTTGCCCCGCATAGGGATCGTTGACGCCGTCAAGCGGCCAGATCGGCCGCCGCAGCTTGGTGAACTTCAGCCGCGAGATGTCGGGCGAGCAGATGCCGCCGGAATCGACCAGCATGATCTCGCGGGCGATCGGCGCATAGGCCGCCCGGAAGTGCTGGACGCTCTTCACCACCAGCACGCTCTTGCTGCGCGGATCGATGCCCTGGCTCAGGAAGACCTGCAGGTCGATGGTCTGGATGCGGTTGGAGATGGTCACCACGTCGATGCCGCCGATGCGCAGCACCGCGGTCGGCCCCATCGAGGTCTCGACGCCGGCATTCATCGGCCCGTCGTTCTTGAATGAACCGTCGGACAGCATCTTCACGAGCGCCCTGGCCTTCACCGGCGCGCCCATCGAGGTATCGGTATGGCCGCCGAGCTCGACGTCGATCTCCGCGCCGACACCGGCCTTGATGGCCTGCTGCACCGTGCCGGGATCGTAGATCGTGCCAAAGGCCACGTTCTCGACCTTGGCATCGATCAGCGCCTGCAGCACCGGCGTCGTGTCGTTGTAGCCGCCGCCGCCCGGATTATCGGTGCCGTCGGCCACGACCAGCGGCCCCTCCTTGCCGATGCCTGCCTTGGCCGCGGCGATGGCCTCGGCGACCGGGCGGTAGTTCGACGTGTTCTCGGTGCGGCGCTTCCAGATCTCGTCGAGCAGCGCGGCCGCCACTTCCTTCGCGCGGCCCTCGGCTGCGGGCTCGTGGCTCACGGCGATCGACGGGCCGGTGTAGGGAATATCGGCCCAGGTGAAACCGGCCTGGATGCTGACCACGTTGATGCCCGGCTCCTTCTCGAAGGCGTCCGCCCTCGCCAGCAGGTCGCGCATCAGGCCGGGCTGGGTGGTCTTGCCGGAATCGGCACCCTGCAGCATCGCGGGTTGGACTAGCAGGCACGCAGGCTTCTTCCGGCCTTCCAATGTCTCCTGGACGAGCGCCGCCGCCTGCACCGCGCGGTCGTAGCCGTCGATGTGCGGATAGGTGCGATAGCTCACCAGCGCATTGGCATGCCGGGCCATCTTCACCGTGGCATTGGCGTGCAGGTCGAGCGTGGCGACGATGGGAATGTCCGCACCGACAATGGCGCGCAGCGCCTCGAGCAGCGCGCCCTCGGCATCGTCCTCGGTTTCCGTCACCGCCGCGCCATGCAGCGACAGGCAGATCGCGTCGAGCTTGCCCGCCTTCTTCGCCGCATTCAGGATCAGATCCCGAATGTGCTCCCAAGTCTCCTTCGTGAGCTTGCCCGAGGGCGTGGCATTCGCCGCCGCCGCCCAGACCGGCTCCCAGCCGTACTTCTTCACCGAGTCGATGTAACCGCCGACCTCGTTCCGCGTGCCGGTGAAGCGAGGCACCATCTCCTCGCCCTCGATCAGCCAGCGCTTGCGATAATCCTCCAGCGTCGTCTTGAGTCTGCTGAAGGTGTTCGTCTCATGCATGAACTGCGCGATCAGGACGCGGTACGCCATCTCTTTACTCCTGGTTCCATTGTCTTCCTCCCCCGATGACGGGGGAGGAATTTGATAGCTACAGCTTGGCCGTCTTGAGCCACTCGGCCTGGCCCTCTTCGCCGTCGACGCCCATCGACTCGAGGAAGCGGCAGACCATCATGTAGTAGCCAATGGTCAGGGTGAGTTCGACCAGCGCGCCCGGCGTCAGGAAGGCCTGCACGGCCTTCAGCGTCTTGTCTGACGCCCGGACATTGCGCACCACGTCGTCGGCGTAGCGCAGCACGGCCTTTTCGTTGTCGGTGAAGGCCGGCGCCTCGATGGTGGCGTCGCGCAGGGCGGCGATCTTTTCCTCGCTCACGCCGACGTCGCGACCGATGCGCTCGTGCTGGAACACCTCGTAGGCGGTGCGGCTCAGGCGGCCGACGCGGATGATGGCGAGTTCACGCAGCACCGGGTCGAGCTCGCAGCGATACAGCAGCCCGTTGCCCATGCGTAGGAAGCCCTTCGCCCCCTGCTCGGAGTTCGCCAGCATCCGGTAGATGTTGAGCATGGGGTTGAGCTTGCCGAGCAGCTCGGCATGCTTCCCCGTGGCGTTTTCGACTTCGTAGTACGGAATGCGCGGCATTGGATCCCTCTCTTCAGGCCGCAAACCTGAAGGGAACCCCTTGCGCGGTCAACGCTGCTTCAGATCAAGCCGCGACTGACCAGCGGATTGAGCCAGCGGCCCCACGGCCCCGTCAGCACGATGGGATTCTCGACCACGATCAAGGCGATACAGGGCTCGCCCGGATCGGCGATCGGCTCGTGCCGCTGGTCACCCGGCCCGACAGCGAAATCGCCGACGCCGTAATTGCCCGTCTCGTCCGTATAGCCGCCCTGGAGGACGACCGTATATTCATAGCCGGCGTGCTTGTGCTCCGGCAGGCCACGCCCCGACTCCAGGCGCAGCAGCGAAACGCGATGGAAATCGCCCGGCAGGTCGAGCCGGATCTCGTCGAATTTGCCCATTACCCGGCGCCAGTCCATGCCGGGCCGCAGGTGCGGCACCAGGGGCGCCGGCGCCCAGTCGAACACTGGCTTACGGCCGCCGGGAGCGGCAGGTCGCGGTTCCACCGGTACCTCGTCGAGGCGAGCCAACGCCCGTTCGAGTACTGCATCGTCGATCGCGCCAACCTCGGGAACCGGTTCGCGCTCGATCAGGGCGCCGCCGACGGCGTTCAACCGGTCTACGGTGCGTTGTGACCGGGGGTCCAGGGCAACGTGCAGGGCCACGGCGAGGGCCGGACCGTCCGGCAGCGCGCCCGCAGCATAGTCCAGCAGAAATTCATCGGGCGCCGGATGGCGGCTCATGACTCGTCTTTCTCCAGTGCTTCCCGCAGGCGGGCCAACGCCAGGCGGATACGCGACTTCACCGTCCCGAGGGGCAGCTTCAGCTCCTCGGCGATGGCCGTGTGGGTCTTGTCCTCGAAGAACGCCTTCTCGATCACCAACATCTGATCGGCAGACAGCCCCCCGAGTAACTCCTTCAACCGCGTATACGTCTGCCCTGCGAGGACGGATTTGTCGGCATCCTCGTCTTCCGGTGCAAAAACCGTGAGCCAGTCGTCGGTATCGATGGCCGGCCGGTTGTTGCGCCGCAGGTGATCGATCCGCTTGTTGCGGGCGATGGTGTAGAGCCACGTGGACGGCGAGGCCTTTTTCCGGTCAAAGCTGGCAGCCTTGCGCCAGACCATAATCAGGGCTTCCTGCGCGACTTCCTGCGCCGCCTCCGGATCGGCACCGCTGCGCATGATGAACGCCTTCACGCGGGGTGCAAAATGTTGGAACAGGCGTGAAAAAGCCGCGCGATCCTGGCGGGTCGCGATGGCTTCGATCAGGTCTGCGGCCTCGTCGGCTGAAAGCATCGGGCGGGGACCTTACCCCGGCCGGCCCTGCGCGCCCAAATCCCAGAACAGGCCGGTCATCAGCCTGAGCCCGTCGCGGGCCACCGGCACCAGCAGGTGCTCGTCGGGGGCATGCTGCGAGCAGGCGGCGTAGGAATGCGGCACCCAGACGGTGGGCAGGCCGAGAATGTCGGTGAACACCTCGTTCGGGAGCGAACCGCCCAGGTTGGGCAGCATGTTCGGCTTCTGGCCCGCCGTCTGCTCGATCGAGCCGGAGGCAAACCGCGCCCAGGGATTCTCGGGATCGAGACGCGTCGCATTCATGATCACGTCGCGCGCCTGCTGGATTGCGATCATGCCGAACCCATGCCGGTCGAGATGGCGGCGCAGCGCCGGGATGATGTCGTGCGGATCAGTGCCGACCACGAAGCGCAGCTGGCAGTAGGCGACGGCGCTGGGCGGGATCGCGTTGACCGGCCGGTCGGGGTTGCCGGTCTTGAAGGCCAGGACCTCGAAGCTGTTCCAGCCGAACACGCGCTCGACCGGCGTCAGCGACTTCTCGCCCCAGTCCTCATTGATCTCGGGAGCGCCCTCGCCCGCATCGACATGGGCGTCGGCCAGTGCCGCGCGCACCGAATTGGTCAGGGTCGTGGGCCGCCACTCCGGCACTTTGATCTGCCCGCGCTCGTCGGTGATGGTGGCCAGGGCATGGGCCATGATGATGCCGGGATTGGCCAGCAGCCCGCCCCAGTTGCCCGAATGGTGGCCGCCCTCGCGCATCGTGAGCGAAAGGTTGAAATTCAGCGTGCCGCGCGTGCCGCCGAAGATGGTCGGCCGGCGATGATCGAGCCGCGGCCCGTCCGAAGCGATCAGGGCGTCGGCCTTGAGGGCCTCCTTGTTGGCCTTGCAGAAGTCCGCCAGGCCGGGCGAGCCCGTCTCCTCGCCGGTCTCGATCAGGATCGTCGAATTGAAGCCCAGCGAGCCGCGCTCCTGCATGACGGAGGCCAGCGCCGCGATGTTGATCGTGTGCTGGCCCTTGTTGTCGGCCGTGCCGCGGCCATACATCCTGTCGCCCTCGATCACGATCTTCCAGGGCGACAGGCCGGAACGCCACTGCTCCTCCTGCCCGCGGATCACGTCGCCATGGCCATAGGTCAGCACGGTCGGCTTGGCGGGATCCTCGACCCGGCGGGCGATCAGGAACGGGCCGTATTCGCTGCGCGGGTTGGGCAGGACGGTGCAGTCGTAGCCCAGCTTCTGCAGGGAATCGGTCATCTCGCCGGAGACATACTCCTGCAGCGCGGGCATCGAGCCCTGCTCCTGGCTGGTCGTCGGAATGGCCACCCGCCGCTGCAGCTCCTCAAGGAAGCCGCCCTCGTCGAAATATTTCTCTGCGCGGGCGATCGCGCCATCCCGTGTCCCGGTCATGCTTTCCCTTGTCTGTTTTCGACGGCACGATAGCAAAATACAGGGAGATGAGCATGAGCGCTTCGGGCCGCATCGTTTTCAGCAAAATGGAAGAAGTGGTCTTCGGGCGGCCTGCCGCCGAGGCGGTCGCCGAGCTGGTGGAGCGCCAGGGCGCGAACCGCGTGTTCCTGATGGTGAGCGGCACGCTGAACCGCCAGACCGACGAGATCGAGAAGCTGCGCCGGGCGCTGGGCAACAAGTGCGTCGGGACCTTCGACAAGATGCCGGCGCATTCGCCGCGCAGCGCCGTGGTGGCCGCCGCCGAGCAGGCCCGCGAGGCCCGCGCCGACCTGATCGTCACCCTGGGCGGCGGCTCGATCACCGACGCTGCCAAGGCCGTCCAGCTCTGCCTGTCGAACGACGTGCGCACGCCCGAGGACATGGACAGGATTCGCGGCCAGGCGGACGTGACGCCGCCGACCGTGCGCCAGATCTCTATCCCGACCACCCTCTCGGCGGGCGAGTTCTCCGCCATCGCCGGCGTCACCAATGAGGCCACCAAGGTGAAGGAGATGTTCCGCCATCCCCTCACCATCCCGCAGGCCGTCATCCTCGACCCCGAGGTGACGCGCCACACGCCGATGTGGCTCCTGCTCTCGACCGGCATCCGCGCCGTCGATCACTGCGTCGAGGGTGTCTGCTCCCTCGAATCGACGGAGTTCAGCAACGCCTCTTCGCTGCACGGCCTCTCGCTGCTCGCGCGTGGCCTGCCCCGGGTGATGGCCGATCCGTCGGACATGGCCGCCCGTCTGGACTGCCAGACCGGCGCCTGGCTCTCCATGACCGGCATTGCCGCCGGCGTGCCGATGGGCGCCAGCCACGGCATCGGCTACGTGCTGGGCGCCGTGTTCGACGTCCCGCACGGCCACACGTCCTGCATCATGCTGCCGTGGGTGATGCGCTGGAACAAGCCGGCCAATGCCGACCGCCAGGCCCTGATCGCCGCCGCGATGGGCCATCCCGGCGAAGACGCGGGCGACGTGCTCGACCGGTTCATCCGCGGCCTCGACATGCCGCGCCACCTCTCCGACGTGAAGATCGGCCGCGAGCATTTCGACCGCATCGCCCAGCAGGCGATGGGCACGCCCTGGGTACCGCGCAACCCACGCCCGATCCCGACGCCCGCCGAGGTCAAGGAGATCCTGGAACTGGCCGCCTAAGCGCAGCACGCCTGCAGATTCGTGGCTCGCGCGCCAGGAGGGTGCGGCATTGCCTTCGTTTGTTTCGAATAATTCGTTAATTTCGGTTGTGTGACTTGACGACGCCGCCGGGACGCAGGGTCGGAACGAGGTTGCGATCGAGGGTCAGTCCCATTTCCGGTCGAGGAAGCGCTTCACGTCGTCGGTGAACTGCTGCGGCGCCTGCAGCATCGAGAAGTGGCTGACTTCGGGCTGCAGCAGCAGCCCCGCATTGGGGATCGCCCCCGCCATGAATTCAGTGTTCTCCCGCTTGATCGCCTCGTCATGATCGGCGTCGACGATCCAGGTGTGGACCTTGATCCCGGCGAGGTCGGCTGCCGTCCAGTTGGGCTGCGTCGCCCACATCCGGCTGATCTCCTCGACGAACGTGTTGTACTCGCGCGGCGTGGCCGAGAGCGCCTCGTACTCCTTCTCGCCGCGGGCGATGAACGCCATGAACACGGGGCTCTTGTCCACGTCCTTGACGCCGCCGGGGTCGGAATTGGCGGCGAAGGCGAAGAGCCGCGACACGCGCTGCGGATGGGTCATGGCCATGCTGAGCCCGATGATGGCGCCGTCGCTCCAGCCCACCACCGCGGCCTGCGGCACGCCGAGAAAGTCCATCAGCCCGATCACGTCCGAGGCCATCAGCGCGTAGCCGTAGGGCCGGGCATCGCGCGTGCTGCGCCCGTGGCCTCGGCTGTCCATGACGATCACCCGGTGGGTCTTCGCCAGTTCGGGAACCTGGTGGCCCCAATAGTTGGAGTTGGCCAGGCCGCCATGCAGCAGGATCACCGGCGGGCCGCTGCCGAAGGTGGCGTACCAGATCGAGATGCCGTTGACCGGCGCATGGCCGCTGCTCACGGCCGGCGGCAGCGAGGGCGTGGGCGGCAAGGTCATCCAGCGCGGCACCGGCTGGGCCGAGACGGACGAGGCGACGACGGCAATCAGGAGGCCAAGGAGAAAGGCGCGCATGCCCAAGGATAGCGCCGTCACCCGCACGGACGCCATCCCCGCCCGCGCGCAGACCGTCAGCGGCGCCCCTTGCGCCTCGCCACCGATTCGGAGAGCAGGCAGAGGATCTCCCACATCATCGTGACGCCCACGAGCGCGGTGTTGCCGCTCATGTCGAAGGGTGGTGAGACCTCGACGACGTCGCCGCCGACCAGGTCGAGGCCGCGCAGGCCGCGCAGCATGCGCTGGGCCTCGTGCGGGGTGTAGCCGCCGATCTCGGGCGTGCCGGTGCCGGGCGCGTAAGCCGGATCGAGCCCGTCGACGTCGAAGCTGACATAGGTCGGGCCGGTGCCGACGACGCGGCGCGCCTCCGCGATCACCTTCTCGACGCCGAGGTCGAAATACTCCTCGATGGTGATCACGCGCATGCCCTGGTCGAGGGCCCACTGGTTGTCGTCGGCCTTGTAGAGCGAGCCGCGGATGCCGATCTGGACCACGCGCCTGGGATCGAGCAGCCCCTCCTCCACGGCGCGGCGGAACGGCGTGCCGTGCGTGTACTTGAAGCCGCCGAAATAGGTGTCCCAAGTGTCGCTGTGGGCGTCGAAATGCACCATGCCGAGCGGCGGCAGGCCTTTGCGGATGCCGCGCATGATCGGCAGCGTGATCAGGTGGTCGCCGCCGGCCGACAGCGGCACCACGCCCGCGGCATGGAGCTTCGCGTAGTGCTTCTCGATCCGGTCGAGCGAGTCGTCGAGGCTGGCGGGATTGACCGGCGCGTCGCCGAGATCGCCGCACCGGGCCATCTCGTAGGGCGCGATGCCCGTCACGTGGTGGATCCGCCGCATCATCGTCGAGAGATCGCGCATCTGGCGCGGGCCGTGCCGCGCGCCGGGACGGTTGGTCGTGCCGCCGTCCCACGGCACGCCGACCATGCCGATCTCGACCTCCGCCGGGTCGCGGAACAGCGGCAGGCGCATGAAGGTGGCGACGTCGCCGAAGCGCGGCACCACGGTGCCGGCGACCGGCTGGGGGAAGTCCTGGCTCCTGGTCATTCCCCCACTGTAAGCGGTTACGACGCCTGCAAAAGGGCCTTTCGTGCCGAAACGAATTCTTCGACCGCCGCCACGAAACGGTCGCCCTCGGGCTCGCCAATCATGATGTTCAGCGCCACGAAACCACGGCGGGCGATCCAGATGCCGGCGGCGCTCATGTCGAAGAAGAACAGTTCCTTGGCGTCCTGGTTCGACGAGGCGATGTCCGCCGCCGTCTTGATGGGCCGCGCCGTGGCGTGGGCCGTCATCATCGAGCCGATGCCGGAGAACTGGAAGGCGACGCCCGCCTTCCGGCAGATGGCGTTCAGCCGCTCGCGGATCCTGTCGCCGCGATCGTTCAGCTCCTTGGCCGCCTCGGCCGTGTAGACCTCGCCATAGCCCGCGACGCCGGCCGCCATGGTCAGCGCATTGTTGTTGAACGTGCCGGCGTGCGGCAGCGCGTCGGGCTTGGTCGGGTCGAACAGCTCCATGATCTCGCGCTTGCCGCCGAAGGCGCCGAACGACATGCCGCCGCCGATATACTTGCCGAGCGTCGTCATGTCGGGAATGACGCCATGCTTGGCCTGCAGGCCGCCCGGTGAGAGGCGCGAGGTCATGACCTCGTCGAAAATCATGGTGATTCCACGCGCGCGCGTCTCCTCGCGCACCGCCTTCAGGAAGTCGACGTCGCCCGGCAGGCAGCCGTGGCTGCCCTGCATCGGCTCCAGCAGGACGGCGAACAGTTCCTCGCCGTGCTTGGCCAGCAGCGCCTTGGTGCCTTCGATGTCGTTGTAGGGCGCCACGACATATTCGTAGGGCATGTTCACCGGGCTGCCGCCGCTGACGAAGTAGAGCACGCCGCCATGATAGCCGCCGTGGAACACCATGACCTTGGTGGCCCTGGTCCGGCCCTTGCGCTGGGCGAAGACGCGGGCGCCGGCCAGCGCCATCACGTTGCCCTCGGTGCCGGAGTTGGTGAAGCGCACCAGGTCGATCGACGGCATGCGGTCGGCGATCAACTGGGCGAGCTTGCCCTCGTTCTCGTTGCGGCCGCCATAGTTCCAGCCGTGGTTCAGCGCGCGGTCGATGGCGGCGCGGATCACCGGGTGGGAATGGCCGTAGATGCCGGCGGTATATTCGCCCAGCACGTCGATGTACTCGTGGCCGTCGGCATCCCACAGGCGGCAGCCCTCGCCGCGAACCACCGTCAGCGGGAAGGGCGAATTGTGCAGGGTGGTGCGGGTATTGCCGCCGGGCATCGCCACGCAGGCATCCTGATGGCGGGCAAAGCTCTTGGGATTGCGGTCGACATAGGCCTGCCTGGCCTCCGTCAGGGCCGATTGCAGATCCGAATTCACCAGCGCTTGATCGGGCACGTCACTCTCCTCGCGTGAGGCCCCGAGTATCACACGACGTTCAGTTCCCGGATAGGCCGGCCGGCGGAGAGGCGGTCATAACCAAAAGGACTGAGGTCGAGGGTGCGATAGCTCCCGTGCACGATCAGCTCGGCGACGGCGCGGCCCACGGCCGGCGACTGCTGGATGCCGTGGCCGGAGAAGCCGGTCGCGAAGATCAGGTTCTCGATCTCGGGATGGCGTCCGACGATGCCGTTCTGGTCGAACGTGTTGTACTCGTAGTAGCCCGCCCACGAGTTCACGACCTTGGCCGCCTCGAAGGCCGGCACGCGAGCGGCCAGGGTTGGCCAGACGATGTCGTCCCACTCCGCGTGCTGCACCTCGAGCGGCGCGCCAGGCAAATCGTTGCCCTCGGCCGGCGTAGTGCCGGCGATGTAGAAGCGGCCCTCCGGCCGGAACCAGGTGCCCGACGGGTCGATGGTGAGCGGCGTCAGGCCCGGCGCCTCGCGCACGTCGAAGACGAACACCGAGCGCCGCCGCGGCTCCACGGGCAGTGCGATGCCCGACCGTCCCGCCACCTCGCCGGACCAGGGTCCCGCCGCCAACACGACGGTACGCGCGTCGAGCCGCCCACCTTCCTTCAGATCGACGCCGCCTGCATCGAACGAGACGACCTCGTCGGCGATGTAAGTCGCGCCGAGATCGCGCGCGGTGCGCCGGAAGCCCTGCATCAGCGACGGCCCGTCGAACCAGCCTTCGTTGGCCGTGCCGTGTGAGGCGAGCGCCAGCCCCTCCTCCGATATCCAGGGGAAGCTGGCCTTCAAGGCCGCCGGATCGAGCAGTTCGACCGCGCATCCCTCGCCCTTCTGGACGGCATGATTCGCCCGCAACACGGCCTCCCCGGACGGGCTCGCGAGGAACAGATAGCCCGGCTCCCTGAGGCCCAGATCGACGCCCAGCAGCTCGTGCGCGCGCAGCAGGAAGCCGATCCCGAAGCGCGACAGGTGGATGTTGAGCGGCGTCGAGAACTGCTGCCGGATCGAGCTCGCCGACAGGGCCGACGAAGCGCGCGTGTAGCCGGGATCGCGCTCGACCACGCTCACCGTCCCCGCGAAGGAGGGATCGGACTTCAGATGGTACGCGACCGACGATCCCATCGCCCCGCCCCCGATCACCACGACATCAGACTTCATCTTTCACCCGGCACCCGCACCCAGCCTTCCATCAACCGACGGGCGGAGCGGCTCATCATGACTTTGCTCACGGTCCACTGACCGCCCTCCTCGCGGGCTTCGGCGCCGACATTGAGGCTGCCCGAGGGATGGCCGAAGCGGACGCGGCCGTCGGCGCCGGCGGGCGCGACGCGGCTCACGACCGTGCCTGGGATCGCGGCGGCGGCAGCGATGGCGACCGCACCGGTGCCGGTCATCGCGTGGTGCAGGACGCCCATCGAGAAGATGCGGGCGAGCAGGTCGATGGCGTTTGCCTCGATCTGCTTGCCGTCGGAGGCGGTGTAGGCGGCGGGCTTGGCCACGAAGGCGAGCTTGGGCGTGTGCGGGCGCTTTTCCGTCGCCTCCTGTGGCGTGGCGACGAGGCCCATCGCGACGGCGCCCAGCGCGCGCACCGCTTCGGCCCGCTTCAGCAAGTCCTTGTCCCCGTTGACGTCGCCCTGCAGTTCCGTGCCCTCGAGGCCGAGGCTCGCTGCATCGACAAAGATCGTCGGGTTGCCGGCATTGATCAGCGTCGCCTCGATCCTGCCGACACCCGGCACGTCCAGCACGTCGATGCGGTTGCCCGTGGGGAACATGGCGCCGCCACCCGACCCGTCGCCGCCCTCCTCGTCGGCGGCAGGATCGAGGAACTCGACCTTCACCTCGGCGGCCGGAAAAGCCACGCCGTCGAGCTCAAAGTCGCCCAGCTCCTGGACCTCGCCACCCTGCATGGGGACGTGGTTCACGATCACCTTCTCGATATTGGCCTGCCAGATCCGCACCGTTGCGATGCCGTCGGCCGGCCCCTCGACCAGGCCCATGCCCAGCGCACAGGCCCCGACGGCGGCGCTGAGGTTGCCGCAATTGCCCGACCAGTCGATGACCGGCGCGTCGATCGCGACCTGGCCGAACCGATAGTCGACGTCGCAGCCCTCGCGCTCCGACTTGGACAGGATCACGACCTTGCTGGTGCTCGAGGTCGCCCCGCCCATGCCGTCGGTATGCTTGCCGTAGCGGTCCGGGCTGCCGATCACCCGCAGCAGCAGCCGGTCGCGCGCCGCGGGATCGGACGGCAGGTCGCGGGCCTGAAAGAACACGCCCTTGCTGGTGCCGCCGCGCATGTAGACGGCGGGAATACGGAGCTGCTTCATGGCGCGATGTTCGCGCGAAATCAGCGTCGCCGCCACACCTGCAGTCGGGCGAACAGGAAGCGGTCGGCGACGAGGTGGGCGGCCTTGACCGCGGCCGAGGTCAGCACGATCACGACGCAGAGCGCTGCGGCGGCGGCGGTCGTGCCCGCCTCCTCGATATTCACCGCCGCCACCGAGGCGAGCTTGGTGTCCGGTGCGTAGAGGAAGATGACCGACGACACGGTCGTCATGGCATTCACGAACAGGTAGATCGCGATGTCGAGGATCGCCGGCAGACAGATCGGCGCCGTCACGCGCGCGAACGTCTTCCAGACCGGCACCTTGAGCGAGGCCGACACCGCCTCGAACTCCGGGTCGATCTGCTTCAGCGCCGTCGTCGCCGTGAGATGGCCCACCGTGTAGAAGTGCGCCACCGTGTTGAGCACCAGGATGCCCATGGTGGCGTAGAGAAAGTTGAGCGGGTTGTTGGGTGCGTTGAAGAAGAAGATGTAGCCCAGTCCCAGTACGAGGCCCGGCACCGCCATCGGCAGGAAGGCAAGCAACTGCACCACGCCGCGCATCGCGCCGAAGCCGCGCGTCTTCTCGTTCAGCCAGGCGCCGGTGAACATCAGCACGGTGCCGAAGACCGCCGCCCCCAGCGCCATCCGCACCGAGTTCCAGTAGGAATCCCAGCCGTTGGAATCGAACTTGGCGAAGTCGTAGTTGTCGAGGGTGAGGCTGAGGTTGTACGGCCAGTACTTGATCAGCGAGCCCCAGATCGCCATGCCGAGGATGGCGAGGATGGCGGCCGACACCAGCAGACAGAACAGGGTGAAGAAGAGGTCCCGCGCGAACTTCGGCCGCGGCACCAGCGGCACGGCCCGCGCGGTCAGCAGCGCCACCTGCTTGCGCTGCACCAGCCGGTCGACCAGGAAGGCCAGCGCCGCCGGGGCCAGCAGCACCATGCCGACGACGGCGCCCATGGAGAAATCCTGCTGGCCGATCACCTTCTTGTAGACGTCGGTGGCAAGGACATTGAAGTTGCCGCCGATCACCTTGGCGATGCCGAAGTCGGTCATCACCAGCGTGAACACGACGAGCGCGGCGCTGATCAGCCCGTACTTGGCACCCGGCAAGGTGACCGTGAAGAACACGCGGCGCTTGGAGGTGCCCAGAACGTCCGCCGCTTCATAGAGGCGCGCGTCGGCGGTGGCGAGCGCGGTCGTCAGGATCAGCGTGGCATGCGGGAAGCAGTAGAAGACCTGCGCGATCACGATGCCGTCGATGCCGTAGATCGAGCCGCCCCCCAGCAGCACCTTGAGGAAGCCCTGCGTGCCGAACAGGTAGATCAGCGCCAGGCCCGGCAGCAGCGACGGCGCAAAAATCGGGATCAGCGAGATGCCCTGGAACAGCCAGCGCATCGGCAGCACCGTGCGCGTCAACGCATAGGCATAGAGGAAGGCCAGCGGCACGACGATCACGGTGGTGATCGACGCGACCTGCAGGCTGTTCAGCGCCGACTGGAAGAGTGCCGGAGTCGAGAAGTACGAAATGTAGTTGGCCAGGCCGATGAACTTGCCGTCTCGATCCTCGAAGCCCTTGGCGAGCAATGCCCACAGCGGCAGGCCCACCATGACCAGCAACACGCCCGCCAGCACGAGCACGCCCGCCCGCATCATCAGGTCGTCGCGCGACAGGCCGACCTTCAGGCTAGGGACGGCGAGGCTCACGAACGAACCATCAGGCGAATACCCTCAGCCGATCGGGCGGCAGGGCGATGTCGAGCTTCGTGCCGATGTCGACGCCAAGGTCGCGGATCAGGTTGCTGGAGAAGTCGGCCGTCACGGCGACCTCGGCCGCCGCCCGCGCCTTCAGGGTCGCGCGGCAGAAGGCACCGACGAAATCCAGCTCCGCCACCTCGACCGGCACGCGGTTGACGATGTCGGCCGGCAGGTCACGCACGCGGACGTCCTCGGGCCGGATGCAGAGGCTCACCTTCTGGCCGGGCGCGAGCCCGTCCTGGACCGGACAGGCAAAATCGACGCCGGCCACCCGCACCCTGTCTGGCGCCATCAGGGTTCCGGCGAGGAAGTTCATGGAGCCGACGAAGTCGGCCACGAAGGCCGTCGCAGGCCGGCGGTAGATTTCCTGCGGCGTGCCGACCTGCTCGATGGCGCCCTGGTTCATGACCACGATGCGATCGGCCATGGTCAGCGCCTCTTCCTGGTCGTGCGTCACCATGATGGTGGTGACGCCGAGCGTCCGCTGCAGCGCCTTGATCTCGTGACGCAGGCGCAGGCGCACCCGCGCGTCGAGGGCCGACAGCGGCTCGTCGAGCAGCAGCAGGCCGGGCGAGGTCGCGAGCGCACGCGCCAGGGCCACGCGCTGCTGCTGGCCGCCCGAGAGCTGGGCAGGGTATTTTGGGCCGGCATCGGGCAGGCCCACCATCGCCAGCAGTTCGGCGACCCGCCGGGCGATCGCGCCCCTGTTCTGGCGGCGGTTCACCAGCCCGTAGCCGACATTGTCGGCCACGGTCAGGTTGGGGAACAGCGCGTAGGACTGGAAGACGATGCCGAAGTCGCGCTGTGCGGGCGGCAGGGCCGAGACGTCTCGCCCCTTCTGCCGGATCGTGCCGGAGGTCTGGGGATCGAGGCCGGCGATGGCCCGCAGGAGCGTCGTCTTCCCGCAGCCCGAGGGGCCGAGGAAGCAGACGAACTCGCCCTCGACGACGTCAAGCGAGACGTCGCCGAGAGCCGAGAAGTCGCCGAACCGCTTGGAGAGGTTGCGGACCTCGAGGTAGTTCGTCATGGCAGCTACTGTCATCCTGAGCGAAGCGAAGGATCCTTGCGGCTCACGAAAGATCCCTCGCGCAGCTCGGGATGACGCGCCCTGAACGCAACCTGGCGCGTCACTTGGCCTTCGGTGCGGACTTGCCGTCGTAGCGCTTCGTCCACTCCGCCAGGATGCGGTCGCGGTTCTTGGCCATCCACTCGACGTCGTTCTTCACCATCACCTTCTCGAGGTTCGGCGGGTAGTTCGGCGGCGTGTTGGCGACGCCCGGATAGGCGACGATGGGATAGGTCTTGGCGTAGAGCTCGTTGGCCTTCTTGGAAGCCGCCCAGTCGGCGAGCTTCTTGGCGGCGTCGAGATTCTTCGTGCCCTTGACGATCGCGGTGACTTCCAGCTCCCAGCCCAGGCCTTCCTTGGGGACCACCAGCTCGAGCGGCGCGCCCTTGGTCTTCTCCGAGGCGCCACGGGTGTCGAGGCCGATGCCGATCAGGCGCTCGCCCTTGGCCGCCTGCACGCAAGGCGCCGAGCCCGAGTGGATGTACTGCGCGATGTTCTGGTGGAGCGCGTCCATGTACTTCCAGCCCGCTTCCTCACCCATGATCTGCAGCCAGGCGGCGACGGTGAGATAGCCGGTGCCCGACGAGGCCGGGTTCGGCATCACGATCGAGTCCTTGTATTCCGGCTTGATCAGGTCGGCCCAGCTGGTCGGAACCGGCTTGTTGCCCTTCTTGCCTTCCGCCGTGTTGAAGCAGACCAGCGAGAGATAGGCGTCCATGCCGACCCAGGTCTGGGGCGACTTGCCGCTCAGGAACATCGGGTTGAGCGCGGTCGAACCGGCCGGCGTATAGGGCTCGAGCATGCCCATCGAGGCCATCAGGCCGACGTTGGAGGCCGCGAGGCCCCAGATGATGTCGGCGCGGGGATTGTCCTTTTCGGCCATCAGCTTGGCCGCAACGACACCGGTCGAATCGCGCACCCAGGCGATCTCGATCGTGGGATTGTCGGCCTCGAAGGCCTTCTTGAACGGATCGAGCTGGTCGTTCTCCAGCGCGGTGTAGACGGTGAGTTTGGTCTTCTGCGCGAAGGCCGGCGATGCCAAGCCAAACATGGCGAGTGCCGCGGCGCCCGCCAATGTCGCGCGACGGAAAATGGTCCGATCGATCATTTTATGAATCCCCCTGTCTTGTCAGCCCTCGAACGCCTGCAGCTACAGGCCATTCATGACCCTTATGTTACAATATTGGCAAAGAGGTGCACTCAGCGTTCTTCAGTCAATTTCTCGCCAGCTGCCGCGAGTCACTGCCGAACCGCCCGCTCCTCGTCCCGTCCCAGCAGTCCCGGAAGCTGCCCCTCGATCTCCATGCCCCGGGGCCGGCAGCGCTTCAACAGTGCCACGCCCTGCTCAGGATCGCGTGATGGTCTGCGGGGTCAGGAACGTCAGCCTAGCAAGCTCCGCGCCACAGCGGGGCCAGGCTTCGCCTTGCGCTTCATCTCTGGGAAAAGACCTTCTTCAAGTCGCTCGTCGGCATGGTGTCGCGCATCCACCGGAAGCTGCCCGCTTTCATTTCGTTCGCCCCCTTCATGAAAGCCGCCAGAGCCAGACGCGAGAGCGCGCCGCCGACGCTGATGCGCTTCACGCCGGTCGCGGCGATCTGCTCCGCCGTCAGGTCCGGATCGCCGGCGCTCATGACGACGTTCAGCGGCTTGGCTACCTCCGACGCCACGGTGCGCATCGTCGAAAGGTCGTGGAGGCCCGGCGCGTAGAGCACGTCGGCGCCGGCTTTCTCGAAAGCCTGCAGGCGCCGGATCGTGTCGTCGAGGTCCTTCACGCCGCGGATCAGGTTCTCGGCCCGGGCGGTGAAGGTGAAGGGCACGTCCAGCGACCGCGCCATCTCGGCGCCGGCCGCCACACGCTCGACCGCATGGTTGAAGTCGTAGATCCGCTCGCCGCTCCAATCCTCGATCGAGCCGCCGACGATGCCAACCGCGGCCGCGTCGCGCAGGATCGTCGCGGCCTCCTTGGGATCGTCTGCATAGCCGTTCTCGAGATCGGCATTCACCGGCAGGTCGGTGGCGCCCGCGATCACGCGGCAGTTCTCCAGGAGCTCGTCGCGGCTCACCGCATTGTCGCCGTCGACGCGGCCCAGCGCATTCGACATGCCGAGGCTGGTCGTGGCCAGCGCCTCGAAGCCGAGCGACTGCAGCAGCCTCGCCGTCCCGGCATCCCAGGGATTCGGCAACAGAATGAGGCCGGGCCGCTCGTGCAACTCGCGAAACACCCGTCCCTTTTCAGCCTGGCTGCGCATCCCGCTTCCTCCGCTTTCTGCTAAGGAACACCGATGGACATGACAGCGCAACGGGAACTCGCCCGCCTCCTCGCCTCCCTTCGCCGCGAGCAGCGCAGCCAGAGCGGCCTCGCCCCGCATCTCGTGCCGCCGGACAAGGCGACGGCCTACCGCATTGCCGGGATGGTCGCGGAGGAGCTGGGCTGGCCGGTGCTGGGCTGGAAGATCGCGGCGATGAAGGAGGAGATGCAGCAGGCGCTGCGGACCGACTCGCCGATCTACGGCCGCGTCCATTTCGTGACGGAGACGCCGTACAGCGCCGTCCACTCCAAGCTCGCCAGCCCGATTCCCGAGGTCGAGTACCAGGCGAAGCTCGGCCGCGATCTGCCGCCGCGCGACAAGCCCTACACGGTCGAGGAAGTGACCGATGCCGTGGCCTCGCTTCATCCCGGACTGGAACTGGCGGAGTGCCGCTTCATCCACGACGCGGCCTTTCCGCCGCTGCCCGCCATCCTGGCCGACGGCGCCGGCTCCGGCACGGTCGTCCACGGTCCCGCCATCGCGGACTGGCGAAACCGCGACATCGCGGGCCAGGAAGCCTCCCTCTCCTCCGATGGCCGCGTGCGCCGCAAAGGGACGGCGGCGGCGGCGCTCGACCATCCGATGGTGCCCCTCACCTGG
>CANIEC010000023.1 GCA_947466085.1 Rhodospirillales bacterium | reverse complement strand
GCTTCACGGGAACAGCACCCGAACCAGATGGAGACAGACATGACGAACCTCAGCATCAAGACGGTAATGGCCGCCCTCCTCGCGGGCAGCCTCGCGGCGACCGCCGGCATGCCGGCCTTTGCGCGGGCGGACGGCGGGTCAGTCGATCCGGCCAAGTTCCAGCAGGGCGTCGAGAAGCGCGTGGAGAAGGCGCTGAACGGCACCGACGCGACGCAGGATCAGAAGAAGCAGATCGTCGGCATCATGCAGGCCGCCTTCGCCGACCTGAAGCCCCTGAACGCCCAGCGCGCCGAGAACCGCGCCGCGATGCGCGCGGCGCTCGAGGCCCCGACCATCGACCCGGCGAAGATCGAGCAGATCCGCAGCGCCGAGATGAAGATCGCGGACGACAGCTCCAGGCGCTTCACCAAGGCGCTGACCGACGCCGGCAACGTGCTGAACGCCAACCAGCGCCAGGCCTTCTTCAAGACCTGGGGCGACAAGACCTCGGGCGACCACAAGCACGGCCCGAAGAAGGGCTAGCGCCAGTGGCTGACGCCAAGGGCTGACGAAAGATGACATCGGGACCGCGCCGGTCCGATACTGACCAGATGGCCGAGCGCATCCTGATGATCGACGACGACGACCGCCTCGCCGGGATGGTTTCGGACTATCTCGGCGGGGCGGGCTTTCGCGTGACCGTTGCGGGCACCGGCCGCGACGGCGAGGCCCAGCTCAAGCGCGAGACCTTCGACGCGGTCATCCTCGACCTGATGTTGCCCGATGCCGACGGACTCGACCTCTGCCGCCGCCTGCGCACCACCAGCGACGTTCCGATCCTGATGCTGACCGCCCGCGGCGAACCGATGGACCGGGTGGTCGGCCTTGAACTGGGCGCCGACGACTATCTCGCCAAGCCGTTCGAACCGCGCGAACTGCAGGCCCGCCTGCGCGCCATCCTGCGCCGCAAGGGCACGGCGGCGCCGAAGTCGGACGTGCTGCGCTTCGGCCGCCTCGAGATCGACAAGGGCGCCCGCGTCGTCCGTGTCGACGGCGAGGAGCGCAGCATCACCTCCTACCAGTTCGCGATCCTGCTGGCGCTGGCCGAACGGGCCGGCCGCGTGCTGTCGCGCGACGCGCTCATGGATGTGCTGAAGGGTGAGAAGCTCGAAGCCTTCGACCGCTCCGTCGACGTCCATGTCAGCCGCATCCGCGCCGCTATCGAGGACGACCCGAAGAAGCCGCGCCGCATCCTCACCCTGCGCGGCACCGGCTACGTCTTTGCCAAGGACCAGGATCGTTAGGAATGCCGTCGCAACGAAACATCCGTCATCCCGAACGCAGCGAGGGACCTTTGAGGCCACAGGAAAGGTCCCTCGCTGCGTTCGGGATGACAATTTTTGTGTCGCCCGCAGCCCGCTGACCATGCAGCGCCTCTACCTGCAGTTCTACGTCACCATCCTCATCGTGCTGGCGGTGTTCGTCGGCGCGGCGGTGCTGCTGTGGCGGGTGGCCGACGACGACAATCGCACGCCGCAGTATCTCGACGTCGCCGCCGAACTGACCGGCGCACTACTGCCGGACGCGACGGCGCCGCGCCTCGAACAGCAGCGCGCGATCGAGGGGCTGCAGCGCAAGCTCCGCTTCGACATCGCGCTCTACCAGCCCGACGGCGACATGATCGCCATGGCCGGCAAGCCGCCGCCGCGCTTCGAGCCAAAACGCGCCCGCACCGGCTGGCGGCGCGGACCGGGCGGGCCGAACTTCGTCCTGCAGCTGCCGGACGGACGCTGGCTGGTGGCGCGCCAGGTGCGCGAGCGGCCCAACCCGATCTTCTGGATCGCCGCGGCGCTGGGCCTGGTCGCCGTTGCCGTCGCGATCGCTTCCTTCCCGGTGGTGCGCGGCCTCGGCCGGCGGCTCGAGCGGCTCAAGGCCGGCGTCGACCGGCTGGGCGGCGGCGATCTCGGCGCCCGCGTGAAGGTCGAGGGCCGCGACGAAGTGGCGGCGCTGGCCGCCAGCTTCAACCGCTCGGCCGAGCGCATCGAGGCGCTGGTGGCGGCCCACCGGCTGCTGCTGGCCAATGCCAGCCACGAGCTGCGCACGCCGCTCACCCGCATCGCCGTCGCCGCTTCGCTGCTGGGCGACGCCGCCGATCCCAGGACCCGCGAATCGCTGAAGCGGGACGTGGCGGAACTCGACCAGCTCATCGAGCAGATCCTGTTGGCGAGCCGGCTGGAGGCGCTGCCCAAGCTGGAACGGCGCGAGCCGGTCGACCTGCTGGCGCTCGCCGCCGAGGAAGCCTCGCACTACGACGTCGAGGTCAGCGGCGAACCGATGACCGTCTCCGGCGACCGCACCCTCCTGCGCCGTCTGGTGCGCAATCTGGTCGAGAATGCGCAGCGCTACGGCGGCGGCAGTGCGATCGACGTTTCCGTGAAGCGCGAGGCCGACCGCGCGGTGCTCGACGTCATCGATCACGGCCCCGGCGTGCCGGAAGCCGAGCGGCAGCGCATCTTCGAGCCCTTCTATCGCCTGGCCGGCGGCGCCGAGACGGGCCGCGGCAGCGGGCTCGGCCTCGCTCTTGTCCTGGATATCGCACGCCGGCATGGCGGCGACGCCGTTTGCCTTGCGGCAGAAGGCGGCGGCAGCCGCTTCCGGGTCGACCTGCCGGCCGCGTAAACTCCTCCGTCAAACGGAGGAACCGGTCCATGGATTTCAACATTCCCGCGGAGATCGCGGCCTATCTGGTCGAGCTCGACGAGTTCATCGAGCGCGAGATCCGGCCGCTGGAGCGCGAGAACGACAATATCCGCTTCTTCGACCATCGCCGCGAGCATGCGCGCACCGACTGGGACAATGACGGCCAGCCGCGGCACGAGTGGGAGGAGCTGCTGGCCGAGATGAAGCGTCGTGCCGACAAGGCCGGTCACCTGCGCTTCGGGCTCCCGAAGGCGCTGGGCGGCAAGGACGGCTCCAACCTCGCCATGGCGATCATCCGCGAGCATCTCGCCCACAAGGGACTCGGCCTGCACAACGACCTGCAGAACGAGAGCTCGATCGTCGGCAACTTCCCGGTGGCCCTGCTGCTGCATCGCTTCGGCACGCAGGAGCAGAAGGACCGCTACATCGAGGGCATGTTCAAGGGCACCGAACGCATCGGCTTCGGCCTCACCGAGCCGCTGCACGGCTCCGACGCCACCTTCATGGAGACCACGGCCGTCAAGCAGGGCTCCGACTGGGTGATCAACGGCATGAAGCGGTTCAACACCGGCATGCACACCGCGACCGTCGACCTCGTCTTCGCGCGCACGTCCGGCAAGGCCGGCGACGCGCGCGGCATCTCGGCCTTCCTGGTGCCGGTGAAGAGCCCGGGCTTCAAGATCGAATACATGTGGTGGACGTTCAACATGCCGTCCGACCATGCCGAGGTGTCGCTGAGCAACGTCACCGTGCCGGGCTCGACCATGCTGGGCGAGGAAGGCCGCGGGCTCGACGTGGCCCAGACCTTCGTGCACGAGAACCGCATCCGCCAGGCCGCCTCGAGCCTCGGCGCGGCGCAATACTGCATCGACCTGTCGGTGGCCTATGCGAAGAACCGCAAGGTGTTCGGCAAGGCGCTGGCGACCAACCAGGCGATCCAGTTCCCGCTGGCGGAGCTGCATACCGAAGCGGAGATGACGCGCGGCCTCGTGCGCAAGACCGCGTGGCATCTCGACCGCGAACATCACATGAGTGTCAGCGAATGGGTGGCGATGTCGAACTACCGCGCCAACCGCCTGGTCTGCGATGCCGCCGACCGCGCCATGCAGGTCCATGGCGGCATCGGCTATTCTCGCCACACGCCGTTCGAGCACATCTACCGCCACCACCGCCGCTACCGCATCACCGAGGGCTCGGAGGAGATCCAGATCCGCCGCGTCGCCGGCGCCCTGTTCGGCTTCTGGGGCGCGCAGAAGACGTCGACGGCGGCGAAGTCGTAAGCTCTGAATATCAGCCTCATTCCTCCTCTCCGCCGCGCAGCGGGGGAGAGGAAGGGGCCCATTGCGAAGCAATGGGAAGGTGAGGTGGTATTCGATGCGAAACGAGATTCATGTGTTGAGAGGACGAAGCCCCACCTCACCTCCCCCGCGCTTCGCGCGGGTCCCCTTCCTCTCCCCCCGCTTCGCGGGCGGAGAGGACTGAGGACGCGGTGAAGGCTGAACGCCGCTACACCGGCGACCTCATCATGCTCGGCACGGCCATGCTGATGGGATCGAGCTATCCCTTCGCCAAGGACGTGCTGCAGGTCATGAGCCCGCTGCTCTACAGCGGCTCGCGCTACCTGGTCGCCAGCCTCTTCCTGTTCGCCGCCATGGCCCTGATGCGCCGGCCGCTCGGGCTGGCGCGGCGCGACTGGCTGCCGTTGTTCCTGCTGTCGCTGATCGGCGTCACGCTCTTCCAGGCCTGCTGGGGCCTTGCCATGACGTACACCGCGCCGAGCGTCGGTTCGATCGTCATGACCACGACCACCGCCTTCTCGGCGATCCTCGCCTGGTTCGGCGGGCGGCGGCTGCCGGCGCTGGGCTGGGCCGGCATCGTGCTGGCCTTCGCAGGAGTCGTGCTGGTGGTGAACAACAGCCTCACGGCGGTCACGCTGTCGTTCGGCAGCCTCGACGGCACCCTGCTCTGGATGCTCTCGGCCTTCGCCTGGGCCCTCTATGTCGAGCGCTGCGCCCCCTACAATCAGCGGCTGGGCGCGCTGCCGGTCATGGCCTGGACGACCCTGTTCGGTTCGCTGGTGCTGGTGCCCGTCGCCCTCCTCTTCGAGTCGCTGGGCGAATTCGCCCGGCTCGACGACCGGCTGCTGGGCTTCTGGCTCTACACCGCCATCTTTCCGGTGGGCGTCGCCTTCCTCGGCCTGACGGCTGGGCTCGACCGGCTGGGGGTCAGCCGGGTCATGGTCTACATGTACCTGATTCCGGTCGCGGGCGTGGGCCTGTCGGCCGCCTTCTTCGGCGATCCGCTGACCGCGGCCCGTGTGCTGGGCGGGCTGGTCGTGCTGGCCGGCGTCATTCTGACGCGAGTGGCGCTCGACCGGGCCGCCCGCGTTCCTGTATGAACCTCCCCATGGCCACGACCCCGATCCCCTTGACGACGCCCGGCAGCGGCGGACGACGTGCGTCCGTGGACCGCGCGACCAAGGAAACCCGCATCTCCGCCGCCATCAACCTCGATGGCACCGGTGTCTACGACATCAAGACCGGCATCGGCTTCCTCGACCACATGCTCGAGCAGCTCTCGCGCCACAGCCTGATCGACATCACGCTGCGCGCCGAGGGCGACCTGCACATCGACTACCACCACACGACGGAAGACACCGGCATCGTGCTGGGCGAGTGCCTGTCGAAGGCGCTGGGCGACCGCAAGGGCATCCGCCGCTACGGCAGCGCCACCATCCCGATGGACGAGACGCTGACCGAGGTCGCGCTCGACGTGTCGAACCGCCCGTACCTGATCTGGAAGGTGAATTTCACCCGGGACAAGCTCGGCACGATGGACACCGAGCTGTTCAAGGAATGGTTCCAGGCCTTCGCCCAGCTGGGCGGGCTGACGCTGCACGTGTGGAACCAGTACGGCGAGAACAACCACCATATCGTCGAGACCTGCTTCAAGGGCATCGCCCGGGCGCTCCGCGTCGCGGTCGAGATCGACCCGCGCCAGACGACGGCCGTGCCCAGCACCAAGGGCGTGCTGTAGGCATCTGATCATGACCGTCGCCATCGTCGACTATGGGTCCGGCAACCTGCGCTCCGCCGCCAAGGCCTTCGAGCGCGCCGCGCGCGAGGCCGGGACCGACGAGCGCGTGCTGGTGACGTCGTCACCGGCCGACGTGGCCGCCGCCGATCGCATCGTGCTGCCGGGCGTCGGCGCCTTCGCCGACTGCCGCGCCGGCCTCTACGCCGTGCCGGGCATGGTCGACACGCTGCAGCGCCAGGTGATCGAGCGCGGCAAGCCGTTCCTCGGCATCTGCGTCGGCATGCAGCTCATGGCGACGCGCGGCGTCGAGTACGGCGTCCATGCCGGGCTCGACTGGATCGCCGGCGACGTGGTGCGCATCGAACCCGGCAAGGACCATCTCAAGATCCCGCACATGGGCTGGAACGAGCTGACGGACCTCAAGCCGCACGCCCTGCTCGACGGCATCGCGCCGCGCGCCCATGCCTACTTCGTGCATTCCTACCAGCTCGCGGCCAGCAAGCCCGAGACGGTGCTGGCCCTGACCGATTATGGCGGACCGGTCACCGCGATCGTCGGCCGCGACAATCTCGCGGGCACGCAGTTCCATCCCGAGAAAAGCCAGGCGACCGGACTTCGGCTGATCGCCAACTTCCTGCGCTGGAAGCCCTGAGCGCCAAGCCCGGATCTTTGAAGCATGTCCCTCGGCCCCTTCGACACGTTGTTCGCGTCCCTTAACGGGCTCGCCAACGGCAACCTCCACCTCGCCGGCCTCTTCGTCCTGCTGCTTCTGCTGTTGGCGCTCGAAATCGGCGTCCAACTCGGCCAGTTCATCGCCCGCCGTCACGCTCCCACCGACGGCCAGAAGTCATCGGTCAATTTCGCGACCGCCGGCATGATGGGCCTGCTGGCCTTCCTGCTGGGCGTCTCTCTTTCCATGGCCTCGGACCGTTACCAGCAGCGCCGCGACTCGGTCCTGGCCGAAGCCAATGCCATAGGGACGGCCTGGCTGCGTGCGACGGTGGCGACCGGCGCTGAGGGCGAGGCGATGCAGCGCCTGCTGCGCGACTATGCCGAGACGCGCATCGCCGTGGTCCGGGGCAGTTCCGATGCGGCCGAGGTCGACCGGCTCAACCAGCGGACCAACAGCATCCAGAACGAACTCTGGCAGATGGCGCGCACCGTCGCCGAGCGCTCGCCGACGCCGATCTCGGGGCTGCTGCTCTCCTCGCTCAACGAGATGATCGACCTGTCGCTTACCAACCGGCGCAATTTCACCAGCCATGTGCCGGCCTACGTCCTGCGGCTCCTGCTGACCGTCTCCGTCTTTGCGGTGGGCGCCGTGGGTTACGGGTTCGGCCTGGTCGGCAGCCGCCAGCCGGGACTCTCCGTGCTGCTGCTCGGTGTCTGGACGCTCGCCATCGTGCTGATCATCGACATCGACCGGCCGCAGAGCGGCCAGGTCCGCATCGACCCCGCCCCGCTCGTCTGGACGCTCCAGGGATTCGGGCCGGCGAAGTAGCGCCGCAGCGCTACAGCCAGCTCATCTCCTGGCGCTGCCTGGCCTCGAAAGCCTTGATGTCCTCGTCGTAGCTCAGGGTCAGGCTGACTTCGTCGGCCCCCCGCAGCAGGCAGTCCTTGCGGAAGGAATCGATCTCGAACCGGTCCGACTTGCCGTCCGGCCCGACCACGGTCTGGCTCGCCAGGTCGATCCTGATGCGGGCGCCCGGCGAGGCATGAAGCATCGCCCGTAGCTCCGCCGCCCGCGCGGCGTCGACGCGGATCGGCAGGGCGCCGTTCTGGAAGCAGTTGTTGAAGAAGATGTCGCCGAAGCTCGGCGCGATGAAGGCGCGCAGCCCGTTGTCGACCATCACCGTGACGGCATTCTCGCGCGAGGAGCCGCAGGCGAAGTTGCGCTCCGCCACCACGATCCTCGCGCCGGCGAAGGCCGGCATGTTGGTGACGAAGTCGGGCCGCGGGCTCTTGTCCGGCGCATAGCGCAGGTCGTGGAACAGCGCGCCGACCTGCATCTCGCGCGGCTTGCCGAGGAAGCGCGCCGGGATGATCTGGTCGGTGTCGAGGTTTGGCTGGTCGATCGGAATGGCGACCGCGTCGAGCGTGGTGAAAGCTTCCATGGCGATCCCCTCCTAGGCCAGCTTGCGGACGTCGGCGAAATGGCCCGAGACGGCGGCGGCCACCGCCATCGCCGGGCTGAGCAGGTGCGTCCGCACCCCCGGTCCCTGGCGGCCGATGAAGTTGCGGTTCGAGGTCGAGGCGATGCGCTGCTGCGGCTTGCCGGTATCGCCGTTCATGCCGACACACATCGAGCAGCCGGGCTCGCGCCATTCGAAGCCTGCCTCGACGAAGATCCTGTCCAGCCCCTCGGCCTCGGCCTGCTTCTTCACCAGCCCCGATCCCGCGACCACCCAGGACGGGATCACGACCTTGCGGCCCTTGGCGACCTTGGCGGCGGCGCGCAGATCCTCGATGCGGCTGTTGGTGCAGGAGCCGATGAACACGCGATCGACCGGCACCTGCTCGAGCGGCGTGCCGGGCACCAGGCCCATATAGTCGAGCGCCCGCTTCATGCTGTCCTTCTTGGCGGCATCGGGTGCCGTCGAGGGCTCGGGGATGCGGCCGGTGATCGACAGCGCATCCTCGGGACTGGTGCCCCAGGTCACCATGGGCGCGATCGTTGCCGCGTCTAGGCTGACCTCGCGGTCGAAGGCGGCGCCCTCGTCGCTCGGCACGGTGCGCCAGAAAGCGACCGCCTTGTCCCATTCGGCCGCCTTGGGCGCGAAGGGACGGCCCTCGAGATAGGCGATCGTCGTATCGTCGGGCGCCACCATGCCGGCCTTGCCGCCGGCCTCGATCGACATGTTGCAGACCGTCAGCCGGCCCTCGATCGACAGGCCGCGAATCGCGCTGCCGGCATATTCGATGACATGCCCGACCGCGCCGGCGGTGCCGATCCTGGCGATGATGGCCAGGATGACATCCTTGCCGGTAATGCCGGCGCCCAAGGTGCCGTCGACGCTGATGCGCATCGCCTTGGGCTTGCGCTGCCACAGGCATTGCGTGGCCATGACATGCGCCACTTCGGACGAGCCGATGCCGAAGGCGAGCGCGCCCAGCGCGCCGTGGGTCGAGGTGTGCGAATCGCCGCAAACCAGGGTCAGGCCCGGCTGCGTAACGCCCTGTTCGGGGCCGACGACATGGGCGATGCCCTGACGCTCGTCGCCGAGATCGAACAGCGTGACGCCGCTTTCCGCCGTGTTGGTGCGGATCTGCTCGACCAGCCTGCGGTGATGCGGATCGACGATGTCCGCCACGTCGCGGCTGTCGCTTCGCACATAGTGATCCGGCGTCGCGAAGCCGCGGTCGGGCCGACGCAGCTTCATGTTGCGCTCGCGCAGCTTGGCGAAGCCCGCCGCCGAACCGTCATGCATCAGGTGGCGGTCGATATAGAGCAGCGTGTAACCGTCATCGCGATCGACGACGACGTGACGCTGCCAGATCTTCTCGAACATCGTACGTGCGGCGGCCATGCACTTCCCTCCTGAAATTCATGCGCCCCTACCCCTCGCGGGGGAGAGGAATAAGAAGGAGATCCGTTCCCTACTCGGCGGCGGCCTTGATCGGGTCGCGGAAGGCCGTGCGGCGCTCGTCCCATTCGGCGGCGCCGAAGCGGGCGAAGGTCTTGCCGGGCGAGCCGCTGACCGGCGGAAACTTGCCCTGCTTCAGGTCGCCCAGCAGGCGATCGCAGGTCTGGATGATGCCGCCCAGCAGCAGGCCGGGAACGATGGCGATGGCGTAACCCATGCGCTCGGCGACATCGAGATCGATCTCCGGCGTCTTGCCGCCGCGCACCACGTTCAACAGGCACGGACCGTTGACCCGCTTCGGCACGGACTCGATCTCTTCCATGGTCTGCGGCGCCTCGACGAAGGCCACGTCGGCGCCGTTGGCCAGGGCCGCATTGGCGCGCCCGATCGCCTCCTCGAGGCTAACGACCGCACGCGAGTCGGTGCGGGCGATGATGCAGAAGTCCTTCGACCTGCGGGCCGCCGAAGCGGCGCGGATCTTGGCGATGAAGTCCTCGCGGCTGACCAGCTCCTTGTTGTCGAGATGGCCGCACTTCTTGGGGAACACCTGGTCCTCGATGTGGATCGCTGCAACGCCGGCCCGCTCGAACTCCTGCACCGTGCGGAACACGTTGAGCTCGTTGCCGAAGCCGGTGTCGCTGTCGCTGATCAGCGGGATGTCGATCGAATTGGCGATCCGGCTGGCATTGCCGACCATCTCGTTCATGGTGATCAGTCCATAGTCGGGATAGCCCAGGGTCGCCGAGGTGCCGGCGCCGGTCATGTAGGCGGCGGCAAAGCCCGCGTGGGCGATGGCGCGACCGGTGATGCAGTCGATCGCGCCGGGCGCGACGACCATCTTCCCGGATGACAGCAGCTTGCGGAAATTGGCAGCGTTGGACATGGCTTCCTCCTCTAGCGTTTGCGTTTCGTGACGGATGTTGCGCGCGGGGGCGCCTTGAGAGTCTCGGGATGCACGGTGAAGCGCAGCTTCAGATGCTCCGGAACGGCCAGCATCTCGACGTATTCGACCGCCCGCCCCTTCTGGTCGATCATCAGGCTGCGCAGGTCGATCAGGGCCGCGCCGACCTTGACGCCGAGGCGCGACGCCACCAGCGGTTCGGCCAGCACCGCCGAGACGAGCTGTTCGGCGCCGCAGATATGGGCGCCCGCCCGTCCCAGGAGCTGGAACATCGGGATGCTGTTGAGGTCGGCCCGGGTAAAGGTCCGGCCAAGCACCGCGGGAACGTAGCTCGTCAGGTGCATGACCGGCGTGCCGTCCTGCGACCGCACACGCACTGCGCGCTGGACCGGATCCTTGTCGGCATCCCAAAGGCGGTCGCGGGCGAAGCCGCGGGCCTCGACGTAGCCGAACTCCAGGACCTCGGCGACCGTCTCCGCACCATAGGACACGATGTTCTCGATCACCGAGGAGACCGGCAGGCGCATCGGCTGGCCGATCTGGGGCCGCACGATCGTGCGCCGCCCGGCGCCGCGCTCGATCAGGCCGGCATCGTGGAGGCTGGTCATCGCGCGACGAACGGTGATGCGCGACACGCTGAACATGCGGGTGAGCTGTTCCTCGGTCGGCAGCGGCTCGCCCTCGGCGTAACGCCCGGTCGAAATGCCGTCGGCCAGCACCAGAAAGATCTGGTGATGCAGCGGCGAGCCCATTTCGCGGGCAACGGCGATCCTGTTCATGACTTCTCCGGGGCCTCCGGCGCCGCGCCGCGATGCAGATGCTTGTCGATCGCCAGGAGCGCGGCATTCGACGCGATGGCGAAGACCGAGATCAGCACCGCGATCGACAGGATCGTCTTCACGTCGTGCAGGTCGATTGCCGTCATCAGCAGGAACCCCAGCCCGCGCTGCGAGGCGAAGAGTTCGCCCAGCATCGTGCCGAGCAGGGTGAGCGAGAAGCCGATGCGCAGTCCCGAGAAGATCTCGGGCATTGTGGCGGGGACCAGCACGTACCAGCCGGTCTGCGCCGGGGTGAGGCGCATTGCGCGGCCCGCCCGCAGATAGGTGCGGTTGACGTTGCGCACCGCGTTCATGGTGAAGAGTACGACCGGGATGATCCCGTGCAGGGCGCCGAAGGCGACCTTGGCCGGCATACCGAGGCCGAACAGCAGCAGGATCACCGGGTAGAGCGTGATCTTCGGCACCGAGTAGAGGGCCACGAGAATCGGTTCCGCGACCTCGCCCGTGAGCTTGTGCCCGCCCAGCACGACGCCGATCAGCACGCCACCGCCGCAGGCGATGGCCAGCGCCTGCAGGAAGGCGAGGCCCGTCTCCCGCAGGTGCGGCAGGAAGCGCGCCTGCCCGATCATCTCCCAGAGATGGGCGAGCGTGGGGGCCGGCGCCGTCACGGCCGAGTCGCCCGCGATTTCGTGCAGGACCTGCCAGAGCGCGACCAGCGAGATGGCCACGAGGATGGGATCGCGCCAGGCGCGCAGCGAGAGCAGGCCGCCGCTCATGCGCCGCGCCGGCGCAGCATGCGACGCTCCCAGGCGAACACGGCCATGTTGAACAGGGTGACGATTCCCAGCACGAACAGGATCAGCGCGTACATGCGCGGATTGTCGAAATTGTCGTAGGCGAAGGCGATCTCGTGGCCGATGCCGCTGGTCGACAGGATGAACTCGCCGGCGATCACGCCGATGAAGGAATAGGCGACGGCGAGCTTGAGGCCCGACAGGATGTGCGGCGCCGCCGCCGGCAGACGCACCCGCCAGATCTCCTCGATCAGCGACAGGCGATGGATGCGCGCGGTCTTCAACAGCACGCGCGGCACACGGTCGAGGCCCGCCATCGTGGCCAAGATCATCGCGACCATGGCGAACAGGGTCGCCAGCACGATCAGCGGCACCGGCCCGAGGCCGAAGATGACGATCAGCAGCGGATAGAAGGCGAAGTGCGGGATGGCGTAGTAGGCCGCGAGGAAGGGGCTGAAGGCCCGACGCAGGAACGGCACCCAGTTGAGGATGAAGCCGATCACGAAGCCGCCGACGATGGCGATGCTCATGGCGATCGCCACGGCCGACAGCGTGTGCCGCAGATGCATGCCGATCTCGTCCGACCGCAGGGTTTCGACGAGCGTCGTCACCATCTTCGACGGGGCAGTCACCATGGTCGGTGCGATCGCGCCGGTCCGGCAGGCCAGTTCGAGGGCGCCGACGGCGCCGACCAGCAGCAGGGTGCGGATCCAGCCCGCCTTGCTCATCGTGCCGCCATCCCCTGCCCCAGGGCGCGCAGCGATTCGCCGCGCAGATAGGACCAGAGGCGCGAGGTCACCGCGCCGAAATCGGCCCGCTCGGCGAGACGGGAATCACGGTCACGCGGCCAGCCGGTTTCGACGATGTCGAGGAAGCGGCCGGGCCGCGCCGACATCACGCCGATGCGGTCCGACAGCAGGTTGGCCTCGTCGAGCGCGTGGGTGATGAGCAGCACCGTGGCCGAGGTCTCGCGCCACAGCCGCAGCAGCTCGTCGCCCATCAGCAGGCGGGTCTGCTGGTCGAGCGCACCGAACGGCTCGTCGAGCAGGATCAGCCGCGGTTGCAGGACCAGCGTGCGCGCGATGCAGACGCGCTGGCGCATGCCGCCCGATAGTTGACTGGGGTAGGCGCGACTGAAATCGCGCAGGCCCATGAAGCCTATCGCGAAGTCGACGCGCCGCTTGCTTTCCGCCGCATCGACGCCGGCCCGCCGCAGACCGAAGGCGACATTGTCCTCGACGGTGAGCCAGGGAAAGCTCGCATCCTCCTGGAACACGACGCCGACGCCGTCGGGCACTTCGCCGCGCACCGGCTTGCCCTCGAACTCGACCGTGCCGGCCGACGGCACGGCAAGGCCCGCCAGCACGTCGAGCAGGGTCGACTTGCCGCATCCCGACGGTCCGACGACGCTGAAGAACTCGCCGGCCCTGAGGTCGAAGGAGATCGGGCCCAGCGCGTGGACTTCGCCATGGCCCGCCCGCGGCGGGTAGACGCGCGTCACGCCCTCGAGACGCGCGTGGACCTTGTGGGCGGCCTCGCTCTCCACCGACGCCAGCCGCGGCGCCTCCGCGATCATTGCGTCTTCGCCGCGGCGGGCGCGAACTGCGGGTCGATGGCGGCCTTCCAGTCGACCGGCAGCTGCAGCGCGCCCACCGATCCCAGCGCATCGGCCATCGACTGCATCAGCGGCATATCGAGCTGACCCTTACCCCACCAGGTCGGATTCATCTTCGTGACGTTGGCGATGGCATTGGTCACGACGTCGAGCGGCAGGTTGTAGGCCTTGGCGACGATCTGGGCGGCCTCCTTGGGATTGGCATGCAGGAACTCGACGCCCTTGCGCCGCCCCTCGATCACCGCCTTCAGCTGGGCACCCTTCTTGGCGATGGTCTCGTCGGTCGCGATGCCGACCGTCTGGGCATAGGCCGGCAGCTTCTCGTCGAGCCAGCCCAGCGTCTTGTACTTGGTGCCGGCCTTCTCCTTCTGGGAGTAGATCGGCTCGGGAATGATGGCGACGTCGACCTTGTTGTGTTCGAGCGCCGTCAGGCCCGCACCGAAATCGCCGATGGCGACCATCTTCACGTCGGCGGCGGTGATGTCCCAGGACTTGAGGGCGGAGAGCGTGATCGCCTCGCTGACCGATTTCGGGCGTGAATAGACGAAGCGCTTGCCCTTGAGGTCAGCAGGCTTGTCGATCGCCTCGCCCACGCGCGTCACCCAGAAAGAGCTGCGGCCGTTGGTGCCGCCGCTGATGATCTTGATGTTGAAGCCTTCCTTGATGGCCGCGAGCGCCGCCGGCAGCGCCACCTCGGCGAACAGCGTGTCGCCTGCCATCATGTTGCGGACACTGGTTCCGCCGCCCTTCGAGGTCAGGATACCGGTGACGTCGACGCCGGCTTCCTTGAAGTAGCCCTTCTCCATCGCGATGGCATAGGGCACGCCATAGAGCAGCGAGCCGTAGTGGGTAACGACGATGTCCTCGGCGCGCGCCGTCGCAACGGACAGCGTGCCGAGAGCTGCGAACGCGAACGCGCGAATGGCGGCCTTGAAAGCCCTCATCGTTCCCTCCCAGGAAATTTTCCGACCGACGCCTGATGGCACCGATTCTTCTATTGTTATGACATTGGGACATTCCGGCCCAAGCGAGTCAATCCGGCCGATTCGGCACTATTCGCTCAGCAGAAAGGTCAGCCGTCGAACCGTCGGCTGCGCGGTCAGCCCGCGGGAAGCGCCCCGGCCGCACCGCCGCGCTGGGCGGCGGAGGGCAGTGACTTGCGGTGCGGATTGCGCGCGGCGGCGTCCCACATGAGACGCGGATCGAAGGCTTCGGCCGCAAAGATGGTGACGATGACCACGGCACAGAAGGCGAGCGCGCCCATGCCGGGGTCGATGGTCACGGCGCGGCCGAACTGCACGAGCGCCCCCAGCAACGATTCCATGAAGATGTCGACCATCGACCAGCGCCCGATCCAGGCGACGATGAAGTAGAGCCGCGTGCGCTGGCGCAGGAACACGCCCGCTGTCTCCGCCGTGCCGGGCAGCGACGTCACCGAGATCATGCCGAGCAGGCCGATGAGCTTGAACAGCGGCACCAGCACGCTGGCGAAGAACACCAGCAGCGCCAGCGGATACATCTTGGACGAGACCAGTTCCTCGACGCCGCCCATGATGGTGCTGGGTTCGCCGGAGCCCAGCTGGATCACCGTCAGCACAGGATAGACGTTGGCCGGGATGTAAAGCACGGCACCGGCGAGGGCGAGCGCCAGGGTGCGGCTCATACTGTCGGGCTTGCGTTCGTGCACGCGCGCACCGCAGCGCGGGCAACGCCCGTCATGCTCGGCCGGAATGCAGACGAGCTTGCACTCCTCGCAGCCGGCGGCACCCGGCCTGTACTCCAACGGCGCGACCGGCGGCATCGGCGCATGGGTCTGGCCGCGGCGCTCGATCTCCTCCCAAACCGCCTGCGGATCGAGCGCGAGCTCCGCCCAGACGATCACGACGGTGAGGATCGCGAGCGCATAAACCGCCGGTCCGAGCTGGATCGTCACGAGGTCGCCCAGCTTGGTGTAGGCCACGAACACACCCAGCAGCAGCACCTCGAGCATTGCCCAGGTCCCCATGCGCCGGGAGAGGATGAAGATGCCGCGCAGGTTGGGCGGCAGGGTTCGCAGGCGCAGGCCGACCAGCACGTAGAGGGTGCCGGCGAACTTGATGAGCGGCGCGAACGCCGTGGTGACGGAAACGGCGATGGCCAGGGGCCACAGGCCGTGGCGCACAAGCTCCGCGGGACCGGAGAGGATCGTGGTCTCGTGCACGATGCCCGCGGTCGAGACCTTCATCAGCATCGCAAGCCACAGGACGGCGAACAGCACCAGCGAGGCGAAGGTGAGCGCCAGGCAACGGCCCGTCGGGTCGGCACGCGTGGCCCGCAGCGGCGTGCCGCAGCGCTCGCAGTCGGAACGCATGTTGGCCGCCATCGCCGGCACGATCTGGAACAGGCCGCAGCCATGACATTCGCGCAGCTGCGGCGCCGTCACCAGGGGACCCGGGTCGCGTGGAACGGCGAAGGCCCGCAGCATGGTGCTACTGGAGAAGGGTCGCGACGCCGTCCGACAGCTCGCCGAGCGCGTCGCTCATGGCGGCGACATGGCCCGGCGTGTCCGCCGTCGGTACGGGCTTCGAGATCGAGAAGTTGCGTGCGGCCGTTCGGGTCGGCCGGTTGAACTGAATGGCGACCTGCGCCAGCAGGATGACGTTGCCCGCCTTGTCGGCATCGAAGCGCTGGAAGTCGATGCCGACCGTGGCGTAGGGATCCATCGTGATCGAACCGGCTTCGCTGTAGATCTGGCTGCCCGGCAGGCGCTGCGACAGTTCGAGGACGATGGTGCGCGACAGCATCCCGCCCATCGGCTCCCCCCACCAGGCGTTCGCGCGCACGTCGAGCTTGAAGTCCTCGGTCGAGCGGACGATCTCCTTGCGGTCGAGATAGCCCGGCAGGCCGATGTCGCGGACCTGCACGATTCGCGGTCCGCGCGTCAGGACCGGACCCGGCCGCACCGCCAGCGTATAGAGGACGGGTTCCGGCGAGGAACCGCAGGCCTGGAGCGCCGGCGCGGCGAGGACCGGAAGGGCGAGGAGGCTGAACTGGCGGCGGCCGAGGCGAGTGCTGGTCATTCCTTGCCCGTGCTGGTGCGGCCCTTGATCAGGGCCTCGGGTTGACGCGACAGAAGATCGGCCAGGGCTCGGATCGAGCGCGCGGCGTCGGTGAGCTGCGGCAGCAGGCGGTCGAGCTCGCGGTTGAACTTCGATGTGTCGCCGTAGCCTTTCTCGACGGAACCGATCAGGCGATTGGCCTTGGTGACGGCGTCCTGGAACTGCGCGGCGATCGCGGGGAGGCGCTTCAGCGCCGGGGTGGCATCGGTGTCGAGCTTCCGGGCGATGTCCTGCACGTCGATCATGGCCTTTTCCAGCGCCGCCAGGGTCGCCTTGATCTGCGGTCCGTTGACCGTCTGGTCGATGCCGGTGGCGGCGCTGACCAGGCTGTTGCCGATCTTGTCGAAGTCGATGCGGTTGATCTTGCTCAAGAGTTCGCTGGCCGAGGCCGTGATGCTGTCGAAGCCGCCGACTTCGGCGGCCGGAATGACATAGTGGCCGCCTTCCTCGGTGAGTTCGCCCGGGGTAGCGCCGGGCACGACCTCCAGCGATATGATCTTCTGCGAGCTGATCAGGCTCGGCGCCTGAAGCGTCGCGCGGAGCCCGCGCTTGATCATCTCCTCGGCGACGTTGATGGGCTCCATTCCCTGGGCCTTTGCAAGGTTGCTGACCCGGCCGGCCTCGACCCGATAGTGGACCGGCGCGACGACGCGATCGGTCTTCGGATCGTAGACCAGCCCGACGCTGGTCACCTCGCCGATCTTCAGGCCGTGGAACCTGACCTCGGCGCCTTCGGTCACCCCGGCAACCGAGCCCGGAAAATAGGAGATCAGCTTGATCTGCTGGCCGAATCCCGCCGACTTGGCTTCCTCGATGTTGGTGTAGAGCTTGAAGCGCTGGCCGGGCGGGCTGACCGGCGCCGTCGAATCGTGCGCCGTATCGAAGGCGATACCCCCCAGCAGGATGGCACGCAGCGATTCCATCTCGATGTTGATGCCATTGGCGCCGAGCGAGACCGACAGGCCCGAGGCGTTCCAGAAGTTGGAGTCGTTGCGCACGTAGCGGTCGTAGGGCGCGCGTACGAAGGCATGGATGGCGACTCGACTGGCGAGATCATGCAAATCCCAACCCAGCACAGTGCCGACCTCGATGTCGCGGAAGAAGATCGGGGCGCCGAGGCTGATCGAGCCCAGCCGGCGCGAATCGAGCCGGAACGTGGTGCCCTTCACCGAGGCCTGAAGAATCGGCGGATCCTCCTGGCCCACGAAGTCGCGCTTGTCGGCGCCCGGATCCGTTGACGGACGCATGCCGATGTAGGAGCCGGACAGGATGGTCTCGAGACCGGAGATGTTGCCGGCGAAGAGCTGCGGCTTCACCACCCAGAAGATCGTCTTGTCGGTGAGCAGCGGCTCGGCTTCCTTCACCGTCTCGATCGTCACCAGCACCTTCGACAGGTCGGGTGGAATGGTGATGGTCTTCACCGTCCCCATGACGACATTGCGGTACTTGAGCTGCGACTGACCGGCCGTGAGGCCGGCGGCCGTGTCGAAGGACACGGTGATCACGGGACCGCGCTTGGAGAAGGCGTCCCACGCCAGCCACCCGGCAATCAGCGCCGTCGCGATGGGCACCAGCCAGACCAGCGGGAAACGGCGCCGCCGCCGAACCGAAGCCGCCCCGATGGCGCTCTGCGCGCCAGGAGTTTTCATGGCCGGGGTCCCGGAAACCGATCCGGGCGGGGCTTGATCTGTCATCCTACCTCGTTCGCCCCTCGGTCAGACGGGACGTTCAGCGTTCCCGGTCGTCGATGTCGCGGGCCAGGACCTCGCGCTTGCCGACATGGTTGGCGGCGCTGACCACGCCCTCGCGCTCCATGCGCTCGACGATGCGGGCGGCCCTGTTATAGCCGATCTGGAGGTAACGTTGGATGAAAGACGTGCTGCACTTTCGCTCGCGGGCGACCAGGGCGATGGCCTGGTCGTAGAGCTGGTCGCTCTCGCTTTCCTCGGCATCGCCCGGCAGCCCGGTCCCCGCGCCCTCGCCGTCGGGATCGTCGGTGACCGACTCGATGTAGGCCGGCGCGCTCTGGGCCCGCAGGTGGCGGACCACCTCCTCGACCTCGCCGTCGCTGACGAACGGGCCGTGGACACGGGCGATCTTGCCGCCGCCGGCCATGTAGAGCATGTCGCCCTGGCCCAGCAGCTGCTCGCCGCCCTGCTCGCCCAGGATGGTGCGGCTGTCGATCTTGGACGTCACCTGGAAGGAGATCCGGGTCGGGAAATTGGCCTTGATGGTGCCGGTGATGACATCGACCGACGGCCGCTGGGTGGCCATCACCACATGGATGCCGGCGGCACGCGCCATCTGCGCCAGGCGCTGCACGGTCGCCTCGATCTCCTTGCCCGCGACCAGCATCAGGTCGGCCATCTCGTCGATGATGACGACGATGAAGGGCAGCGGCGTCAGGTCCATCTCCTCGTCCTCGAAGGTGGGCTTGCGCGTCTCGGGATCGATGCCGGTCTGGACCTTGCGGGTCAGCACCCCGCCCTTGCGCGCCGTCTCGGCGAGCTTCTCGTTGTAGCCCGCGATGTTGCGCACCGCGACCGCGCTCATGGCGCGATAGCGGTCTTCCATCTCGCGCACGACCCACTTCAGGGCGACGATGGCCTTGCGCGGCTCGGTGACGACGGGCGTCAGCAGGTGCGGGATGTCCTGATAGACGCTGAGTTCCAGCATCTTGGGGTCGATCATGATGAAGCGGCACTGATCCGGCGTCAGCCGGTAGAGCAGCGACAGGATCATGGTGTTGACCGCCACCGACTTGCCCGAGCCGGTGGTGCCGCCGATCAGCAGATGCGGCATGCGGGCAAGGTCGGCGATGACCGGATCGCCGCCGATGTCCTTGCCCAGCGCCAGCGGCAGGCCGAGGCGGCCATCCTCGTAGTGCTTGGTCGACAGCAGCTCGCGCAGGAATACCGTCTCGCGCTTGGCGTTGGGCAGCTCGATGCCGATGACGTTGCGGCCCGGCACGGTGGCGACGCGCGCGGAGACCGCGCTCATCGAGCGGGCGATGTCGTCGGCGAGACCGATGACGCGGCTCGACTTGGTGCCGGGCGCCGGTTCGAGCTCGTAGAGGGTCACGACCGGACCCGGCCGCACCTTCACGATCTGTCCCTTGACGCCGAAATCGTCGAGCACCGTCTCGAGCAGGCGCGCATTCTGCTCGAGCGCTTCCTCGTCGATCTTCGGCTGGGCGCTGACCCTCGAGGGCAGCGACAGGATGTCGAGCGGCGGCAGCTGGTACTCGGCCCCGAGGGCCAGCTCGCGCTGTCCGGCCTTGGCGGCGCGCTTGCCCTGTGGCGCGGCCGACTTGCGCGGCACGATCTTCACGCCAGTGGGCGCCGGCAGCGCGGCGGCCGGCTGCTCGACGTCGAGCGCATTGTCTGGCGTGAACGGATTCTCGTCGGTCTCTTCGTCCGTCCTCTCTTCGGCGACAGGCGGATGCAGCGGCGCGACCTCGGCCGGTGGCGGCGCCTCGAACTCCTCGTCGGCAATCGGCTGCCGGTAGTGTGCCGGCGAAGGCGGCGGCGCGGCCTCGTAACCGCCGAAGCCCGGCTCGATACGTTCCGCCGTGGCCGCGGTGGCCGTCGCCGGGCGCCGCATGAAGGGCTCGATTCGCAGGCCGCCGGTCAGGCGGCTGAGGAAGGTGCGCTCCTGCACGCGGGACGGTGCGGCCTCGTCCAGGGCCGGCGCGTGCATGCGCAGACCACCGGGCGCCTCGGGGATGTCGTCGGCCGGCCGCTCGATCGGGGCATAGGGCGCATCGACCATCAGCGAGTCGCGCGCCGGCAGCACCGCGCCTTCCTCGGGGATCTGCTCGTAGCGGGTCTCGAAGCGCGCCGGATCGTACTGACTGGCATCGATCTCGCCCGGAATCTCGGCATAGCCGATGTGCGGCGCCGGCGGCTCGTTCTCCTCGTCGAGCGGTTGCGGCTTGCCGCGCCACAGGCCGACGGCCGCGCCCATGCCCCACACGACCCACAGGAAGGGCGCGCGCAAGATGCGGAAGATCAGCGGCAGGTCGGTGCGGTTCATGCCGAGCGCCGGGGCCATCGCGATGAAGGCCAGGGCTGCCGCGGCAGGCTCGATGAAAGTGAGCGCGCCACCGCTCGAATGGGTGAGCACCAGCTCGCGGAAGCGACCGACCAGGGCCAGCCCGACCAGCCCGCCCGGTCCGGCATGGGTGGCGGCACCGCCGACGTCGCCCAGGCCCACGCAGGCCACGCTCATCATCAGCAGCGCCAGCAGGAGCAGCGAGAGGCGCAGCCCGAAGAAGCCGAGATGATGGGTGCGCACCATGCGCACGCCCCAGGTGATGAAGGCGACCGGCGCCAGGATGATGGCAAGGCCGAAGGTCTGCAGCAGCAGGTCCGAGATGTAGGCACCGGGCAGGCCGAGCAGGTTGTTGGGCGCCCGAGCCGTCGCGTGGTTCAGCGAGGGATCGCCGGGGCTGTAGGTGAACAGCGCCATCATCAGCGCGAGGCCGAAGCCCGCCGTGGCAACGCCGACGATCTCCATCATGCGACGGCGCAGGAAATCGCGCCCGCCCTCCGGCAGGATGGAGGTCCTGGGCTGCAACGCTGAAGAGAGGCTCAGCATGGCCATGCGCGGTGGCGCTCCCTACAGAACGGACGCGAGGCGCTGCAGCCCCTCGCGGGTGGTCTTCTCGTCATGCACCAGCGCCACGCGGATGTAGCGATGGGAAATGTTGACGCCGTTGGTCTCGCGGCAGGCATAGGCGCCCGGCAGCACCTTGACGTGCGCCTCGCCCCACAGCTTGCGCGTAGCCTCCTCGCCGTCGCCGACGTCGAGCCACAGGAAGAACCCGCCGCCCGGCGTATAGTAGGAGAAGCGATTGTGCAGGATCTGCTCGGCGATCCGGAAGTTCTTCACGTACCATTCGCGCGTCTGGACCGGATGCGTCTCCTCGCGCCACAGCGCGGCGGACGCCTTCTGGACGGCGAAGGGAATCTGCGGGCCGCCATAGCTGCGCCAGCGCAGCACCATCGCGACCAGCTTCGGATCACCGGCCATGAAGCCCGAGCGCAGGCCCGCCGCGTTCGACCGCTTCGAGAGCGAATGAAAGACCGCGAGATTGTGGAATGGGTCCTTGCCCCCGGTCTCGTCGATCTCGAGGGCGGCTTCGAGCGCACCCGGCGGCGGCGCCCCGGTGTAGATCTCGGCATAGCACTCGTCGACCGCCAGCACGGTGTCGTACTTGCGGCAGAGCCTCAGCAGCTTCTGCAGATACTCCTTGCTGGCGATCGCGCCCTGCGGATTGGCCGGCGAGCAGAGATAGACCACCGACAGGCGCTGCCAGGTCGCTTCATCGAGACTCTCATAGTCCGGCAGGAAGCCGTTGGAGGCTTCGGCGTTGACCAGCAGCGGCTCGCCCCCCGACAGGACCGCACCGCCCAGATAGGCCTGGTAGAAAGGATTGGGCAGCGCGACGATCGGCTTGCCGCCGCCCTTCTCCTGCGGTGTCGCCACCGTCGAGATGATGTAGACGCCTTCCTTGCTGCCGGCCGTCGGATGAACGTGCACGTTGGGATCGAGCAGGCCCTGAGGCAGCTTGTAACGGCGCGTCAGCCATTCGCAGATCGCGAGATTGAGGTCGGGCAGGCCCTGGTTGGGCGGGTAGCGGTTCCAGCCATCGACTTCGTCGATCACGATCTGCCGCGCGAAAGCGGGCATCGCGCCCTGCGGCTCGCCCACGGACATGTTGATCATCGACAGATGCGCCGGCGGCGTGATGGGAGCGATGAGGGCGTTCAACCGCGCAAATGGGAAATCGGTCAGCGTCTCGGTCAGGCGCGGATTGAACATTCTCGTTCCCAATGGGCCAAAGCGGCCAGAAAAATGCCACGGTGCCGGCCGAGGGTGACCAGCCTATCGCCACATTCTACGGAACAGATTAGCCAATCACAACAAGGGAATAGGCTTGTTTCTTCAAGCACTGGAAGGGGTTGGGGCCCCTTCCCTGTCGAACCACAAGCGCTAGTCGCCGCTGCGCCGCTACTGGACGCGCTCACCGTGCAGCGCGGTGTCGAGGCCTTCGACTTCCTCGTCCTGAGTGACCCTGAGCCCGATTACCGCATCGAGGATCTTGAGGATCACCCAGGTGACCACGGCACAGAACACACTGATGACGAGCACACCATAAAGCTGGGTCAGGATCTGGCCGCCATTGCCATCGACTAGGCCGACCGGCTGGCCCTTGGCCACGTCATTGATGGTGCGGGTGGCAAAGACGCCAACCAGGATCGAGCCCACGATGCCGCCGACCCCATGGACGCCGAACGCGTCGAGCGAATCATCGTAGCCCAGCTTGTTCTTCAGGACGATCGATGCCCAGTAGCAGACCGAGCCGGCGATGACGCCGATCACCAAAGCAGCCCACGGCTCCACATAGCCAGCAGCCGGAGTAATCATGCCGAGGCCTGCGACAGCTCCCGTCAGGATGCCCAGCACCGACGGCTTGCCACGAGTTGCCCATTCTATGGCCATCCAGACCAAAGCTGCCACGGACGCAGCGATATGCGTGTTCAGCATCGCGCTGCCGGCCAGCTCGCCTGATGCGAGTGCCGAGCCGGCATTGAAACCGAACCAGCCGACCCACAGCAGAGACGTGCCGATCAGCGTCAGCACGAGATTGTGCGGTGCCATGTATTCCTGGCCGTAGCCGTGGCGCTTGCCAATCACCACGCAGCAAACCAGCGCCGCGATGCCGGCATTGAGGTGGACGACGAGTCCGCCCGCAAAATCAAGCACCCCTGCCACACCGAGGAAGCCGCCGCCCCACACCCAATGCGCCACAGGCACGTAAACGAACAGCAGCCACAGGCCCATGAACCACATCATCGCCGAGAACTTCATGCGCTCGGCAAAGGCACCGGCGATAATGGCCGGCGTGATCACCGCGAACGTCGCCTGATACATCAGGAAAACGTTCTCCGGCACGGTTTTGGCCAGCTCGTGGACGCTTCCCAGCAGGCCCTTGCCGAAGGCACGCGAAAGCGAGCCGATCGCCCCGTTCAGGCCACCGCCGTCGGTGAAGGCCAGCGAATAGCCGACCGCGAACCAGAGGACCGTGACCAAGGCTGCCACGGCGAAGGCCTGGACCGACATCGCCAGCACGTTCTTCTTGCGCACCATGCCGGCATAGAAAAGGGCCAGGCCTGGAATGTTCATCATCAGCACCAGGACCGTGGCCATCAACAGCCACGCGGTGTCGCCGGTATCAATTTGCGGCTTGTCTGCGGCCCAGGCCGCCGGAGCGAACGTCATCGGGCATGCCAGAAGCGCGCCGAAGCGCAGGGCCGTCTTGTTCATTTTCTCCCCCGTGCCTTGTCTTGCTTATTGTCGTCTTGTCTTGGTCTTGTCGTTTTTTCTTGAGCGCTGGATCGCCCTATAGAGCGTTGGACCCCGACTCGCCGGTGCGGATGCGCACGGCCTGCTCGACCGCCGTGACGAAGATCTTGCCGTCGCCGATCTTGCCGGTGTGCGCCGCCTTCTGGATGGCCTCGACGGCGCGCTCGACCTGGCCGTCGTCGACCACGATCTCGATCTTCACCTTGGGCAGGAAGCTCACGAGATATTCGGCGCCGCGATAGATCTCGGTCTGGCCCTTCTGGCGGCCGAAGCCCTTGACCTCGCTCACCGTCAGACCCGACACGCCGACACCGGTCAGCGCGTCGCGCACCTCGTCGAGCTTGAACGGTTTGATGATGGCGGACACGAGCTTCATCTGTTTTTCCCTCCTGCCTTTACGGCTCTGCCCGACAGACTGGCGTCTCGCGTTCGCGGCGTCAAACGCCGGACAGAAAGAGGGCCCGGCGAGAGGCTCGCCGGGCCCGAGGGTCCGCCGCGACACGGTGCGGCGGATGAGAGGGAACCAGGAGGAGAGGGGTTCCCGATCTCGAGGAGGAGACGGTCCTAGTGGATCGTCTCGCCGTGCATGTTGATGTCGAGACCTTCGACTTCTTCCTCGGTCGTCACGCGCAGCCCGATCAGGGCATCGACGACCTTGAGGATGATGAAGGTGGCGATCGCGCACCAGGCGATGCAGACCAGCGAACCCCAGAGCTGCGTCAGGACCTGGCCGGCGTTGCCGTCGATCAGTCCCTTCTTGCCCTCGCCGCCGATCACTTCCACGGCGAACACGCCGGTCAGGATGGCGCCGACGAAGCCGCCGATGCCGTGCACGCCGAACGCGTCGAGCGAGTCGTCGTAGCCCATCGCCTTCTTGAGGCCGGTGGCGCCCCAGAAGCAGACCAGGCCGGCGATGATGCCGATGGCCAGCGCACCCATCGGTGTCACGAAGCCCGAAGCCGGGGTGATGGCGACGAGACCGCCGACGGCACCCGAGATGATGCCGAGCACCGACGGCTTGCCGCGCGTCACCCACTCCGCGAACATCCAGGCCAGCGCCGCCGCAGCCGACGCGAACTGAGTGACCGCCATCGCCATGCCGGCGTTGGGGCTGGCGCCGACCGCGGAGCCGGCGTTGAAGCCGAACCAGCCCACCCACAGAAGGGCGGCGCCGATCACCGAGTAGACGAGGTTGTGCGGCGCCATGTTCTCGGTGCCGAAGCCCTTGCGCTTGCCGATGACGAGGGCGCAGACGAGGCCCGCCACGCCGGCATTGATGTGCACCACGGTACCGCCGGCATAGTCGAGAACGCCCCAGTCGCCGAGGAAGCCGCCGCCCCACACCCAGTGGGCGATCGGCGCGTAGACGATCAGCGACCACAGCGCCATGAACCACATCATGGCCGAGAACTTCATGCGCTCGGCGAAGGCGCCGGCGATCAGCGCCGGCGTGATGATGGCGAAGGTGAGCTGGAAGCACATGAAGACGGTCTCGGGAACCGTCTTGGCGAGATCATGCACGCTGTCGAGCGCGAGGCCCGACATGAAGATGCGGCCGAGGCCGCCGACGATCGAGCTGCCCGGCGTGAAGGCCAGGCTGTAGCCGACGATCAGCCAAAGCACGGAGATCAAGCAGGTGATGGCGAAGCTCTGCATCACCGTCGACAGCACGTTCTTCTTGCGGACCATGCCGCCGTAGAACAGCGCGAGACCCGGAATGGTCATCATCAGCACGAGCGCCGTCGAGGTCAGCATCCACGCCGTGTCACCGGTATCGAACTTGGGCGCGGCAGGCGCCGCCGCAGCAGCAGCCGGAGCGGCGGCCTGGGCCAGCGCCAGCGCCGGCAGAAGCAGCACCGCCGCCGCCCCCACGCCGGCCAGCACCGAGTTGGTCTTGAACTTCATCGTTGTCCCCTGGTTCTCGAGTTGATTGTGGTGTCGGATCACAGCGCTTCGGTGCCGGACTCGCCGGTGCGGATGCGGATCGCCTGCTCGACCGGCATGACGAACACCTTGCCGTCGCCGATCTTGCCGGTGCCCGCCGCCTTGCGGATGGTCTCGACCGCGCGCTCGACCATGGTGTCGTCGATCACGACCTCGATCTTCACCTTCGGCAGAAAGCTCACGGCGTACTCTGCGCCGCGATAGATTTCGGTCTGGCCCTTCTGCCGACCGAACCCCTTCACTTCACTCACGGTCAATCCCTGGATACCGAGCGATGTCAGGGCATCCCTGACCTCGTCCAGCTTGAAGGGCTTGAAGATTGCCACGATCATTTTCATTTGCGCCTGTCCTCCAACGGGCGGCACCCGCCCCCAAAGTTCAATTTGTCGAGAGCAAGCGGCGTGCCAAGTATCGCGGCATGCCTGCCAATGCGACTTGGCACGCCGCTTGCGTCGATTGAGGCGGAAACAAGTCAAAAGCGTTTGGGGGTAGTTGTGTTGCTTAAAAAATCCGCTGTTCTGGCTACCGCACTGATCGCAATCTGTGCAGCGAGCGCCGCCCATGCACAGGGCACGCCAGATCCGCAGACCGTTACGGTCACGCAGGATCAGCAGGTGGCGCAGGGCACGCCCGACGCGGCGACCACGCCCGCGGCGCCGGAGAAGGAGGCCTGGAAGGCTCCGTTCGGCGGCACCTTCACGGCCGGATTCGCCGTCCTCAATGAGTATTCCTATCGCGGCATCTCGCAGACCCAGCGCCAGGTCGCCGTCCAGGCCGCCCTCGGCTACGAAACCCCCACCGTCAGCGAGAAGATCCCGCTCAGCGCCTATGTCGGCGCCTGGGGCTCCAACGTGAACTTTCCCGGCACCGGTACCACAGCCGAGATCGACCTTCTCACCGGCCTGAAGCTCAAGCTCCTGGACGACAAGCTCACCTTCGACCTGGGCTACATCCGCTACAACTACCTCAGCGCCCCCTCGAACCTGTTCTATGACTTCAACGAGTTCGGCCTCGTTGCCGGGTATGATTTCGGCGTCGCCCAGGTCAGCGCCGCCGTGCGCTACAGCCCCAACTTCTTCGCCAACTCCGGCAACGCCTGGTACAAGTGGGCCTCGGTCACCGTTCCGATGCCGTTCCTCTACGTCAACGAAAACGTGGCGTTCAAGGCTTTCGGCACCATCGGCAACCAGTATGTCGAGCGCTTCACCAACTACGGCATTCCCAGCAACAACTACTGGGACTGGCAGCTCGGCCTTGTCGTCTCCGTCTACGGCTTCGACCTCTCCGCCGCCTACACGGGCACCAATCTCAGCGTCCAGGACTGCCTCGGCACCCAGAACTGCGCCAGCCGCGTCATCGTCGGTATCTCAAAGACATTCTGATCAATCGATCCATGCAGCCGTAGAGGGTTGCCGCCCTTCGGGGCGGCTGCCATCTATGGCCCATGGATAGTCGTCCTTTCGACCTCGCCATCGTAGGCGCGGGCCTCAACGGCAGCCTTCTCGCCCTGGCGGCCGGCGAAGCGGGCCTTTCGACCGCGCTCATCGACCGCGTACCGCTCGCCTCGCTGACCCAGCCGGGCTTCGACGGTCGCACCACCGCCATTGCCTACACCAGCCAGCGCCTGTTCGCGGCGCTCGGCCTTTGGGACGAGCTTGCCTCCGAAGCCGAACCGATCCGCGACATCCGGATCTCCGATGCCGGCCACGACGGGCGTGCCAGCCCCCTCTTCCTCCATTTCGACCACCGCGAGGCCGCCGACGACCCCGAGACGGCCGCACCGATGGGCTGGATCGTCGAAAACCGATTCCTCCGCGCCGCCCTGCTGCGCCGGCTCGCCACCTGCCCGAAGGTCGAACTCGTCTCGCCCGACGAGGTGGTCGAGAGCGAGCGCGGGCCGGATCGCGCCGGTCTCGTGCTGAAGAGCGGCCGGCGCCTCGCCGCCCGACTGATCGCCTCGGCCGAGGGCCGTTTCGGCTCGATGCGCGAGGAGGCCGGCATCGGCGCGCGCAGCTGGTCGTACGAGCAGATCGCCATCGTCCTGGTGGCGCACCATGACCAGCCCCATCGCGGCGTTGCCCAGGAGAAATTCCTGCCCGGCGGTCCCTTCGCCATCCTGCCGATGACGGACGGGCCTGCGGGCGAGCATCGCTCGTCGATCGTGTGGACCGAACGGTCCGATCTCGCGCGCCGCCTGCTCGAACTCGACGAACCGCGTTTCCAGGCGGAATTCGCGCGGCGGTTCGGCGACCATCTCGGGCCGGTCGTGGCGGCGGGACCGCGCTGGTCCTATCCGCTGCGCCTCATCCATGCCGAGCGCTACATCGACACGCGCCTGGTGCTCGTAGGCGATGCCGCGCACGGCATCCATCCGATCGCGGGCCAGGGCTACAATCTCGGCGTTCGCGACATCGCGGCGCTGGTCGAGGTGCTGGTCGACGCCAAGCGCCTCGGTCTCGACGTCGGTGGAGCCGATACGCTGGAGCGCTACGCACAATGGCGCCGGGCGGACAATCTCACCATGGTCGCCGCCACCGACCTGCTCAATCGCCTGTTCTCCAACGACATCGCGCCGCTCCGCCTGGTGCGCGATGCCGGCCTCGCCGCCGTCAACCGCGTGCCGGCGCTGCGCAAGTTCTTCGTTCGCCACGCGATGGGCCTGGTCGGCGACCTGCCCAAGCTGATCCGGGGCGAGCGGCCCTAGACTTGGCGGCCCTAGACTTGGCGGAACGCGAGCCCTATCTCAGAGGCCAATTTCGAGGACATTTCCATGGCCACTCCCCAGACATCGGCGCAAGTGCCCGTCACCGTGCTCACCGGCTATCTCGGCGCCGGCAAGACCACCCTTCTCAACCGCATCCTGAGCGAGCAGCACGGCAAGAAATACGCCGTCATCGTGAATGAGTTCGGCGAGCTGGGTGTCGACAACGATCTCGTGGTGAATGCCGACGAGGAAGTCTTCGAGATGAACAACGGCTGCATCTGCTGCACCGTGCGCGGCGACCTGATCCGCATCATCGAAGGGCTGATGAAGCGCAAGGACAAGTTCGACGGCATCCTGGTCGAGACGACGGGCCTCGCCGATCCCGGTCCGGTGGCGCAGACCTTCTTCACCGACGAGGACGTCAAGGCCAGGACGCGGCTCGACGCCATCGTCACGGTCATCGACGCCAAGCACTTCTTCGGTCAGCTCGAACAGGGTGCCGAAGCCGAACAGCAGGTGGCCTTCGCCGACGTGATCCTGCTCAACAAAACCGACCTGGTGAGCGCCGACGAACTGGCAAAGGTCGAGGACAGGATCCGCGGCATCAACCGCTACGCCCGCATCTTCCACACGCAGAACAGCCAGATCGCGCTCGACGCGATCCTCGACAAGGGCGCGTTCGATCTCGGTCGCATCCTCGAGTTCGAGCCCGACTTCCTGCACAGCGGCCACGACCATCATCACGAGGACGAGGTCCGGAGCCTGTCGATCACCGCCGACCGGCCGGTCGATCCCGACAAGTTCCAGAAGTGGATGGGCGCCCTGCTGCAGATCAAGGGCGGCGACATCTTCCGCAGCAAGGGCATCCTCGCCATCGACGGCGCCCCGCGCCGCTACGTCTACCAGGGCGTCCACATGATGATGGACAGCGACTGGGGCACGCCGTGGAAGGACGGCGAGAAGCGGTCCAGCAAGCTGGTCTTCATCGGCCGCAGCCTCGACGGCGACAATCTCCAGCGCGGCTTCGACGACTGCCTGAAGTAATCACGTGAAGATCGATCTCGCCAATCCGGCCTGGCAGCAGACGCTGCCGCCGGCCCGCTCCCTCGCCACTGACGCACCGGTCGCCGCCTGCGCCTTCAATCGCGACGGCACGACCGTCGCGTTTGCGCTGGGTGACGGCTGCATCCGTCTCCTGCCCGCCGACGTCAAGGCAGCCGCGCCCGATGCGGCGGTGCCGCTGCACAAGGGTGTCGTGCTCTCGATCGTCGGCGATCCGGCGGGCGACGGCTTCGTGAGCGGCGGCGACGACGGGCGCGTGCTGCGCATCGCAGCGGACGGCACGGCGACGGAACTGCTGGCGCAGAAGGGCAAGTGGTTCGAGCATCTCGTCGCCCACAAGACGGGCGCGGTCGCGGCCTCGGCGGGCAAGAGCATGTTCCTGTTGCGCGACGGTGAGGTCCGCGAGTTCGGCCCGCACCCGAGCACGGTGGCGGGTCTCGACTTCAGCAAGGACGGCAGCCGGGTCGCCTGCGCGCATTATGGCGGCATCACCGTGTGGAGCCTGAGCAAGGACGTCACCCTGCCGCCGCGCCGCTTCGCCTGGCAGGGCAGCCACGTGGCGCTGCGCTGGAGCACCGACGGCAAGTTCATCGCCACCGGCACGCAGGAGAACGACATCCATGTCTGGCGCGTGGCGCAGGCCACCGACATGCGCATGCAGGGCTATCCCGCCAAGGTGAAGTCGCTGTCGTGGACCGCAGACGCGCGTTACCTCTACACCTCCTCGCAGCCGGTCTTCACCGCCTGGCCGTTCGCCGGCAAGGGTCCCGAAGGCAAGCCGCCGCTGCAATTCGGCGACGAGGGCGCCGGCCTCATGACCGTGGTCGCGGCTCACCCGTCTGCGGAGTTCGTGGCCGGCGGCTACGATTCCGGCGAGCTGCAACTCGGCGACATCAGGACCAGGCGCTCGGTCGTGCTGAAGATGGCCGACGGCGCGGCCATCACCTGCCTCGCCTGGTCACCCGACGGTTTCAAGCTGGCCGTCGGCAACGACCGCGGCGATCTTCTGACGATCGATCTGCGACGCTGAGTTACCCCCGCCGCACCAGCGCGCGGTGGGAGACGAGGCAGAGGATGCCGGCGATGCCCATCGCGGTCGTCATCGGCGCGATGGTGCCATCGAAGGTCTGGCCGACGGCGGCGCCGAACAGGGCGCCCAGGCCGAACTGCATGACGCCCATCAACGACGAGGCCGTGCCCGCCATGTGCGGGTAGCGCTGTAGCGCCATCGCCATCGAGTTGGGACCGATCAGGCTGATGGTCGCAATCTGCGGCGCGAAGCAGAGGAAGAACGGCCAGATGCCGATGGTGCCGTAGCGTGCCTCGATCCAGCCCAGCACCATCGCCGTTGGCCCGGTAACGGCCGGGACCCAGACGGCATGGCGCAGAATCGTGGCCGCGCCGAACACCGGCGCGAACTTGGCGTTCAGAAGGCTGCCAATCGTCATGAACACGACCATGCCGCCGAAGACGAAGCCGTAGGCGCGCGGCGAGATCCCATAGCGCTCGATGAACACGAAGGGCGAGCCCGAAAGGAACGACAGCAGCGCCGCGAACATGAAGGAGCTCGTGAAGGCGTAGCCAATGAAGGCGCGGTGCCGGAACAGCTCGCCGAAGCGCCTGAGGATCGCCGACAGGACCAGCGGCTGGCGATACTCCGGCCGCAGCGTCTCGGGCAGCCGGATATAGGCCAGAACCAGCGCCACGAAGCCGATCAGGGCCAGCACCCAGAAGATCGCACGCCAGCCTAGGAACCACAGGATCTGGCCGCCGATCAGCGGAGCCAGCATCGGCGCGATCGAGGTGCAGGCCATCATGAGCGACATGGCGCGCGCCGCCTGGTCCTTCTCGGCGAGGTCGCGCACCATCGTGCGCGCCAGCACCACGCCGCCACACGCCGCCAGCCCCTGAAGCAGGCGGAGGCCGATGAGATGGGCGGCCTCGGCGGAGAAGGCGCAACCGATGCTCGCCACGACATAGACCGCCAGTCCCGTCAGGATCACCGGGCGCCGGCCGAACCGGTCGCCCGCCGGCCCGTAGAAGATCTGCCCGAGGCCGAAGGCGAGCATGAACGCCGACAAAGTGAGCTGGATGTCGCCAGCCGTGCCGTGCAGGTCGACGGCAATCACCGGCAGGGCCGGCAGGTACATGTCGATCGAGAGCGGCGTGAAGGCCGAGAGCAGGGCGAGCAGGATGAGCAGGGCTGGCGTAAGCGAAGGACGCGTCGTGGTCGATGTCATGGGCTCGCTGTTACAGTCATTGGCTGCCCGGGCCCATGCTATAAGTGGACCATGACATCGTTGCCTGACCTGTCGGAAACGCAGATCCGCCGTTACGCGCGACATATCGTGCTCGCGGAGATCGGCGGTGTCGGCCAGTCGAAGCTGATTGCGACGAAAGTCCTGGTCGTCGGCGCCGGCGGCCTCGGCGCACCCCTCCTGCAGTATCTGGCCGCGGCCGGAATAGGCACGCTGGGTGTGATCGACCATGACACGGTCGATCTTTCGAACCTGCAGCGACAGGTCATTCACCGCACATCCGACGTGGGCGTTTCCAAGGTCGAAAGCGCACGCCGCGCGCTGCAAGAGATCAACCCGGAAGTGCGCGTGCAGACGCACGACGAACGCCTCACGGCGGAGAATGCCCGGCGTATCATCGAGGGCTATGACCTGGTGGCCGACGGCAGCGACAACTTCGCCACGCGCTATCTGCTGAACGACGTCTGCTTCCAGTTGCGCAAGACGCTGGTCTCGGCGGCGATCCTGCGCTTCGACGGCCAGATCTCGACCTACAAGGCGTGGCAGGGCGCGGGACATCCCTGCCTGCGCTGCCTCTTTCCCGTGGCACCGTCGGAAGAAGCCGTTCCGAGCTGCGCGCAGGCCGGCGTTCTGGGGGCGCTGGCCGGCACCCTGGGCACGTTGCAGGCCACCGAGATCGTGAAGGAGATCCTGGGTGTCGGGCGCTCGCTCTCGGGGTCGCTCCTGATGTACGACGCGCTCAATGCTTCCTTCGAGACGCTGGCGGTCACCAAGCGACCGGGGTGCCCGACCTGCGGCGCGGGAGCGGCACCGTGAGCGAAGGCGGCGTCTCGGTGATCCTGCGCTCCGACGACTACGAGAGCGTCCACTACGGGCTGGCCCTCGCGGCCGCCGCGCTGGCCGTCAACAAGCAGGCCGTCCTGTTCTTCACCATGGGCGGCATCCGCGCCCTGCAGGGCTCTCCGCCGGCGCTGCGCGACTGGGAACGCGACGCGGGCAACCGCGCCCGCGGAGTCGGCGACTTCGAGACGCTGCTGCAGGCCTGCGTCGAGCTTGGCGCGCGCCTGATCGTGTGCGAAATGGGCCTGCGGTCGCTCGACATCGATCGCGCGAGCCTGCGGGCCGACGTGCCGTTCACGGTCGCCGGCATCGTGACCTTGCTGGAAGAGACCAAGCCGGGCATGCACCTGGTTTCACTGTGACCTTGTGGGAGACTTCATGACATCCGCCCCCTTCGACGTGCTGGGAATCGGCAACGCCATCGTCGACGTCATCTCGCGCTCCGACGAAGCCTTCCTCGGCAAGCACGGCCTGGTGAAGGGCAGCATGATGCTGATCGACGAGGCGCGGGCCGAGCAGCTCTATGCGGGCATGGGCCCGGGCATCGAAGTGTCCGGCGGCTCCTGCGGCAACACGATGGCCGGCATCGCCTCGTTCGGCGGCAAGGGTGCCTATATCGGCAAGGTGCGCGACGACCAGCTCGGCAAGGTGTTCGGCCACGATCTCAAGGCGACGGGTGTGTCGTTCGAGACTCCGCCCGCGACCGACGGACCGGCGACGGCGCGCTGCCTGATCCTGGTGACGCCCGACGCGCAGCGAACCATGAACACCTACCTGGGTGCCTGCACAGGCCTCGGCCCGGCAGATATCGATGCCAAACTCGTCGCCTCGGCCCAGGTCACCTATGTCGAGGGCTACCTGTGGGACGCGCCGGCCGCCAAGCAGGCGGTGCTCAAGGCCTTCGACGCCGCCCGCGCCGCGGGCCGCAAGGTCTCGATCACGCTGTCGGATTCCTTCTGCGTCCATCGCTATCGCGACGAGTTCCGCGACCTGATCCGCAACAAGGTCGACATCCTGTTCGGCAACGAGGCCGAGATCAAAGCGCTCTACGAGGTCGAGACCTTCGAACAGGCGCTCGCCGAAGCACGCAAGGAAGCCAAGATCGCCGCCCTCACCCGCAGCGAGAAGGGCTCGGTCGTGATCAAGGGCGACGAGACCTACGAGGTCCCGGCGGCCCCCGTTTCCAAGGTCGTGGACACGACCGGCGCCGGCGATCTCTATGCCGCGGGTTTCCTGTTCGGCTTCACCCACGGCAAGCCGCTCGCCGAATGCGCGCGGCTGGGCGGCATCGCCGCCGCCGAGGTGATCTCCCATGTCGGCGCGCGGCCGGAGCAGGCGCTGAAGGGCCTGGTTTGAGCGCTGACGCTCCGGCGAGAGGATGGCGGGAGTCGCTCGCGACCTACCGCCATCCGCGCGTCGTCCAGTTCCTGTTTCTCGGCTTCTCGGCCGGGCTGCCCTTCCTGCTGGTCTTCTCGACCCTGACGGTATGGCTGCGCGAATACGGCATCAGCCGCACCGCCATCGGCTTCATCAGCTGGATCGGCATCACCTACTCGTTCAAGTTCGTCTGGTCGCCGGTCGTCGATCGCGTCCCCCTGCCGCTGCTGACCCGCTGGCTGGGCCGCCGCCGCTCCTGGATGCTGCTGGCGCAGAGCGGCATCGCGGGCGGCCTGCTCGCCATGGCGTTCTGCGACCCGCGCACCGACCTGTGGTGGATGGTCGTGTTCGCGCTGGTCGTCGCGTTCTCGTCGGCGACGCAGGACATCGCCCTCGATGCCTGCCGCATCGAGGCCACGGATGCCAGCCTGCAGGGCGCGACGGCGGCGACCTACCAGCTCGGCTACCGCATCGCCGTCCTCGTCGCCAGCGCGGGCGCGCTCTACGTGGCCCAGTTCGTGTCCTGGACGGCGGCCTACCAGACCATGGCGGCGCTCGGCCTCGTCGGCATCCTGACGACGCTGCTGATCTCGGAGCCGGAGCGGCGGGCCAACGCCGGGACGACCGAGCTCGAAGGCAAGGTCGCCGCCTTCGCCGCGGGTCTCGGGGCCATGCCCGATTGGGTCCGCAAGGCGCTGATCTTCGTCTATGGCGCCATCGTCTGCCCGTTCGTCGATTTCTTCGCGCGCTTCCGCTGGATGGCCGTCCTGCTGCTGCTGTTCATCGGCCTGTTCAGGCTGTCGGACATCGCCATGGGCGTAATGGCCAACCCGTTCTACATCGACATGGGGTTCAGCAAGGACCAGATCGCCGACGTCTCCAAGATCTACGGCTTCGTCATGACGATCCTGGGCGCGCTGCTGGGCGGGGCGCTGGTGTTCCGCGTCGGCGCGGCGAGACTGCTGATGCCGGCGGTGTTCCTGATCGCGGCGAGCAATCTCACCTTCTCGTGGCTGGCCTGGGTAGGCGTGCCCGACCTTCGGATCCTCACGGTCGCCATCAGCATCGACAATCTGGTGGGCGGCATGTCCGGTTCGATCTTCATCGCCTTCCTGTCGGGACTGACCAATACGGCCTACACGGCGACGCAGTACGCGCTCTTCACCTCGATCATGACCCTGCCCGGCAAGCTGCTCGGCGGATCCTCCGGATGGGTCGTGGACAGGCTGCAGGAAGAATTCACCACCACTCACAAGTTCGGCGGCTACGCGATCTTCTTCGTCTACACCGCGCTGCTCGGCCTGCCGGCGCTCGTGCTGGCGGCCATCGTGCGCCGGCACTTCGAAAAAGAAACCCCTCCTTCCTGAGGGAAGGAGGGGTCAGTGGGTCGGCTGCGGTATTCGTCCCGAGCCGGGGAACCGGCCCGTTCCGGGGAGCGGGGCGTGGGGGCCTGCTAGGAACGGGCAAGCTCTCTCTAGGCGCCGCACGCTACAAAGCCGTTACCGGGTGTGTGGAAAACCCGGCGGTACAACTGCCTCCGACGACCTGACGGATCAGCCCGGCGTCGAATCGAGGGCGTAGCCGGCGGCGCGGACCGTGCGGATCACGTCGGCATGGCTGTCGCCGTTGAGCGCGATGCGCAGGCGACGAATATGGACGTCGACGGTGCGGGCCTCGACATAGACGTCCTTGCCCCACACGGAGTCGAGCAGCTGCTCGCGCGAGAAGACGCGGCCGGGATGTTCCATGAAATGCCGCAGCAGGCGGAACTCGGTCGGCCCGAGATGGAGCGGCTTGCCACCGCGCGTCACGCGATGCGCCACCAGGTCCATGACGATGTCGGCATAGGACAGCGCCTCGTCGGCGAGCGCCGGGCGGATGCGCCGCAGCACGGCCCGGATGCGCGCCACCAGCTCGGTGGGCGAGAACGGCTTCGGCACATAATCGTCGGCGCCGGCGTCGAGGCCACGCACGCGGTCGCCCTCCTCCCCGCGCGCCGTCAGCATGATGATCGGCACGTTGGCGGTCGAGGTCTGGCGGCGAAGCTGGCGGCAGACCTCGATGCCGGACATCAGGGGCAGCATCCAGTCGAGCAGGATGAGGTCGGGCACGTCCTCCTGCACGGCGCGCAGAGCCTCCTCGCCGTCATAGGCGACGGCGACCCGGAAGCCCGACTGCTCGAGATTGTAGCGCAGCAACTCGACCAGCGCCGTCTCGTCCTCGACGACCAGCACATGAGGCTTCATCGAGGAGGTGTGCGCGTCACGCCGCGCAGGGCTGGTGGCGACCATCGTCACGGCGTCGGACCCGCCACATTGCCGGACGTTGCGTACATCGACGCACTGCCCTTCGGCCGGTCCTCCTCGAACCCATGGCCGGTGGCGCGGAAACTCACCAGCTCGGCGATGTTGGTGACATGGTCGCCGGCGCGCTCGATGTTCTTGGCCATGAACATGAGATGCGTGCACCCGGTGATCGTGCGCGGATCCTCCATCATGTAGGTGAGCAGCTCGCGGAACAGCCCGGTGTAGACCTGGTCGATCTCCTCGTCGCGTTCCCACACGTCGCGGGCCTTGGCGACGTCGCCCTGGGCGAATGCGTCGAGCACGTCCTTGAGCGCCGTGCGCACCAGCCGGCCCAACCGGTCGATCCCGGCGATTGCCGAAGTAGGCGCCGCGGTCTGGCTCAGCACGATGCTGCGCTTGGCGGTGTTCTTGGCATAGTCGGCGATGCGCTCGAGCGCCGCGGCGATCTTGATCGACGACAGGATGACGCGCAGGTCGACCGCCATCGGCTGGCGCAGGGCCAGCAGCCGCACGGTCTGCTCCTGCACCGCCTCGTCGAGCGCGTCGACGCGGGGATCGTCGACGATCACCTTCTCGGCGATCTCCGTGTCGCGGTCGCGCAGGGATCGCAGCGCCTGGGCGAGCTGGCTTTCGGTCAGGCCGCCCATTTCGCTGATCGTGGCACTCAGCCGCTCCAGCTCTTCGTCGAAGCGCTTCAGGGTATGTTCGGGCATGGTCTGTCCCTTCTTCTCGTTTTCGTGCCGGCTCAGCCGAACCGGCCGGTGATGTAGGCCTGGGTGCGCTTGTCGGTCGGGGTGGTGAACACCGTCGCAGTCGCGCCGAACTCGACCAGCTCGCCCAGGTACATGAAGGCGGTGAAGTCGGAGACGCGGGCCGCCTGCTGCATGTTGTGGGTGACGATGACGATCGTGTAGTCCTGCTTCAGCTCGTCGATCAGCTCCTCGATCTTGGCCGTCGAGATCGGATCGAGCGCCGAGCACGGCTCGTCGAACAGGATGACCTCGGGCTTCACCGCCACGGTGCGGGCGATGCAGAGGCGCTGCTGCTGGCCGCCCGACAGGCTGAGGCCGCTGGCGTTCAGCTTGTCCTTGACCTCTTCCCACAGCGCGCCGCGGCGCAGCGCCTGCTCGACCCGGCCGTCGAGTTCCGACTTGGGCAGGTTCTCGTAGAGACGGATGCCGAAGGCGATGTTCTCGTAGATCGTCATCGGGAACGGCGTCGGCTTCTGGAACACCATGCCGATGCGCGCGCGCAGCAGATTGATGTCCTGGTCTTCGCGCAGAAGGTTGTCGCCGTCGAACATCACGTCGCCGGTGGCGCGCTGGCCGGGATAGAGGTCGTACATGCGGTTCAGGATGCGCAGCAGGGTCGACTTGCCGCAGCCCGAGGGTCCGATGAACGCCGTCGCCTTGTTGGCATAGAGCGACAGGGAGATGCCCTTGAGCGCCCGGCTGTCGCCGTAGAAGAACTCGAGGTTCTTGATCGAGATCTTGGGCGTGAGCTTCGAGACGTCGAGCTTGGCGTGCGTCGCGACAGGAACGGCAACGCTGGGCGTATCCGTGGATTGCATGGACATCAGGATTTCCTCGCGGAGGTGAGCGAACGGGCCAGGATGCTGAGACCCAGCACGGTGACGGTGATCAGGAGTGCGCCGGTCCAGGCGAGCTTCTGCCATTCGGCGTAGGGCGACAGGGCGAACTGGAAGATGACCACCGGCAGGCTGGGCATCGGCGCGCCCATGTTCAGGCTGAAGAACTGGTTGTTCAGGGCGGTGAACAGGAGCGGCGCGGTCTCGCCGCTGATGCGGGCGACGGCCAGCAGGATGCCGGTGACGATGCCCGCCTGCGCCGCGCGATAGGCGATGCGGACGATCATGTGGGCACGCGGCAGGCCAATCGAGGCGGCGGCCTCGCGCAGCGTGTCAGGCACCAGGCTCAGCATGTCCTCGGTCGTGCGGACGACGACGGGGATCACGATGACGGCCAGGGCGACGGCGCCGGCCCATCCCGAGAAGTGGCCCATCGGCGCCACCAGGATCTCGTAGACGAACAGGCCGATCACGATCGACGGCGCGCTGAGCAGGATGTCGTTGATGAAGCGCACGACGCTCGAGAGCTTGTCGTGACGGCCGTACTCCGCGAGGTAGGTGCCGGCGAGGATGCCGATCGGCGTGCCGATCAGCACCGCCAGGATCGTCATGATCAGGCTGCCGACGATCGCATTGAGCAGGCCGCCCGCTGCGCCCGGCGGCGGCGTGTTCTCCATAAAGACCGAGAGAGAGAGGCCGCCGATACCCTTATAGAGCAGCACGCCGAGAATGAGGACCAGCCAGCCCAGCCCGAAGATCGTGGCGGCGAAAGCCAGGCCTTTGGCGACGGCGTTGCGGCGACGGCGGCCCGCGTAGAGCGGACTGTCCATGGCGGCCGTCTTGGAGGCGGTGATGGCCATGATGTTACTTTCCTCCCTGCTGTTGCAGGCGCATCAGCATGTAACGCGCGATCGCCAACACACAGAAGGTGATGAAGAAGAGGATGAGGCCGAGCGCGACCAGCGCCGATGTGTAGAGGTCGCCCACCGCTTCGGTGAATTCGTTGGCGATCGAGGCCGAGATTGTCGTGCCGGGCGCGAACAGCGAGGCCGAGATGTGATGGGCGTTGCCGATCACGAAGGTGACGGCCATCGTCTCGCCCAGCGCGCGGCCGAGTCCCAGCATGAAGCCGCCGATGACGCCGACCCGTGTGAACGGCAGGACGACGTAGCGGAACACTTCCCAGGTCGTGCAGCCGACGCCGTAGGCCGCCTCCTTGAGCACCGGCGGCACGGCGTCGAATACGTCTCGCGAGATCGAGGTGACGAAGGGCAGCACCATGATCGCGAGGATCAGGCCGGCGGTGAACATGCCGATGCCGTAGGGCGGGCCCGCGAACAGCGTCGACAGGACGGGCACATTGGCGAACGTATCGATGAAGAGAGGCTGGACGTATTGCTGCATGAACGGCGCGAAGACGAACAGGCCCCAGATGCCGTAGATGATGCTGGGGATACCGGCCAGAAGCTCGATGGCGATGCCGATGGGACGGCGCAGCATCATCGGGCAGAGTTCGGTGAGGAAGAAAGCGACCATCAGGCCGACCGGCACCGCGATCAGCATCGCGATGAAGGACGTCACCAGGGTGCCGAAGATCGGCGCCAGGGCGCCGAACCGCTCGGTCACCGGGTTCCAGGATTCGTCGAACAGGAAGCCGAAGCCGAACGTGCCGAGCGCGGGAGCCGCGCCATAGATGAGGGCGATGATGACGCCGCTCAGCAGGGCGAGAACCGCCAGCGAAGCGCCGCGCGTCAGTCCGTGGAATATCGAGTCCGTCAATCTCAGGCGTCGAAGCACGGCCGCCCGCGAGGCGGATGCCGCCGCCGGCGCGCTTGCGCCCTTCAATGCAACTTCACTCACGTCGCGCTCCCCCGAAGCCATGAGCCCCCCAAGAAAGAGGGGCGGGTGTCACCACCCGCCCCGTCACCATCTAGTTCGTCGGCGAGTACAGCGGCTTGCCGCTGGCGTCTTTGATTTCCGCCGCCCACATCTTCATGATGTCGTTGACGACGTTCTGGGGCATCGGCACGTAGTCGAGCGAGTCCGCCATGGCGTCGCCCTTGGTGTAGGCCCAGGCGAAGAACTTCAGCGCCTCGGCCGACTCCGCCATCTTCTCCGGCTTCTTGTACATCAGGATCCAGGTCGCGGCCGCCATCGGCCACGACTTGTCGCCGGGCTGGTTGGCCAGAATCACGCCGAAGCCCGGCACCGAGTTCCAGTCGGCGCTCGCCGCGGCGGCCTGCACCGTGTCCGAGCCCGGAGCGACCGCCTTGCCCGCCTTGTTGATCATCTTGGTGAAGGTCATCTTGTTTTCTTTGGCGTAGGCGTACTCGACATAGCCGATCGAGCCCTTGGTCTGCGCCACGTTGCCGGCCACGCCTTCGTTGCCCTTGGCGCCGATGCCAACCGGCCACTGCAGCGCCGTGCTGACGCCGACCTTCGTCTTCCAGTCCGGGCTCACCTCGGCCAGGTAGTAGGCGAAGTTGTAGGTCGTGCCCGATCCGTCCGAGCGACGGACCGGCACGATAGCCTGCTTCGGCAGCTTGACGTTGGGATTGAGCTTGGCGATCGCCGCATCGTCCCAGCTCTTGATCTGGCCGAGGTAGATGTTTGCCAGCGTCGGCCCGTCGAGCACCAGCTCGCCCGGCTTGACGCCTTCGAGATTGACGATCGGCGTCACGGAACCCATCACCATTGGGAACTGGACGAGACCCGACTCTTCGAGATCCTTGCCCGTGAGCGGCGCGTCGGTGGCGCCGAAGGTCACGGTCTTGGCCTTGATCTGCTTGATGCCGCCGCCCGAGCCGATCGACTGGTAGTTGAGACCGTTGCCGGTCTCCTTCTTGTAGGTGTCGGCCCACTTGGCATAGATCGGGTAGGGGAAGGTGGCGCCGGCACCGGAGATGTCGATGGCATAGGCAGCCGCGGGCGAAAGCGCGAAAGCTGTCGCGAGGACGATCTTGGTCAAATTCACGGGAATTCTCCTGCGTTGAATATCGAAGTGCCCGTCATCTAGGGGCCCGACGTATCCTTCATATGACTAATAAATGACAATCCGGTTACAGGGCCGGCCGGCGGCGCAGGATAACTGCCGGCCCCATCTCAAAATTTGATTTAAATCAACGGGTTGGCTGTCGGGCCACTCGCCCGGAGACCGTCACACGAACTTAACACCATGCCCTCGGAACGGTAACGCAGCCCCACGAAGGTGCGCCTCTTTCGAGAGCGCCGCATGTCCTCCAACCCAACGATCACGCGCCGCCAGCGCTGGCTTTCCGTGCTCGCAAAGGCGCCCGGCGCGCGGCTCACGGCCCTCTGGCAGGGGCTCGGAGCGCTGCCCTCGTACACCGTCCTGCGCCGCCCCGAGATCGGGCTCGTCATGGTGCAGGGCCGGATTTCGGGCACCGGCGCCCCCTTCTGCGCCGGCGAAATGACGGTGACGCGCGCCGTGGTGCGGCTCGACAGCGGCGAGATGGGCTTCGGCTACGTC
>CANIEC010000022.1 GCA_947466085.1 Rhodospirillales bacterium | reverse complement strand
GGGGGCGGACATCAGCCCGGCCAGGCCCGCGAAGACGGCGCCGAGGCCGAAGACCAGGCTGAACAGCAGCTCGATGTTGACGCCCAGCGCGCCGATCATGCGGCGGTTGGAGGCGCCGGCCCGGATCAGCATGCCGAGCCGCGTGCGCGCCACCAGCCAGGCCAGCAGGATCGCGACGAGCGCGCCCACGACGATGATGGCGAAGCGGTAGGCGGGGTAGGGCACGCCCGGCAGGATCTCGATGGTGCGGTTCAGGAAGCCCGGCACCGCGATGCTCTTGCCCGCCGGGCCCCAGAGCGCGCGCACCAGCTCGTTGAAGAACAGGATCAGGCCGAAGGTCGCCAGCACCTGGGTGAGATGATCGCGCGCGTAGAGCTTTCGGATCACCACGATCTCGACGGCGACGCCCAGCAGGAAGATCGCCGGCAGCGCCAGCAGCGTACCCAGCACGAACGAGTCGGTGACGCCGATCAGCGTCCAGGCGATGTAGGCGCCCATCATGTAGAGCGAGCCGTGCGCCAGGTTGACCAGGTCCATGATGCCCAGGGTCAGCGTCAGGCCGGCGGCGAGCAGGAACATCAGCAGGCCGAGCTGCACGCCGTTCAGCACCTGGAGCAGCAGATATTCCATCGATCCCGTCACGCTCTCAAACAAAACGGGAGCGCGTCGCCGCGCTCCCACACTTCTCCCTCCCCATTCAAATGGGGAGGTGTCGCCGTCTTACGGCGACGGAGGGGTCAAGTCTCCTGACCCCTCCGTCAGCGAAGACGCTGACACCTCCCCAGATGACTGGGGAGGAATATGATCGTCACTTCATCGGGCACTTTTCGGCGAAGGGATCGACCGCATTCTTCACGGCCGTGGCGATGGTCTTCACCGTCATCATGCCCTGCGCATCCTTGACCGTTTCCTGGATGTAGAAGTTCTCGATCGGGAAGTTGTTGTTGCCGAACTTGAAGTCACCGCGCACCGACTTGAAGTTGGCCTTCTTCATCTCGGCCCGGACCTTGTCCTTGTTCGAAAGGTCACCTTTGAGCGCCTCGGCTGCCGAGGCCATCAGCATGATCGCGTCGTAGCTCTGGGCGCCGTAGTAGGACGGATAGGTGTTGTGCTTCTTCTTGAAGTCCTCGACGTACTTCTTGTTGGCTTCGTTCGGCAGGTCGTTGACCCATTCCTGGGCGCCCAGTGTGCCCAGGGCGAGGTCGCCCTGCTGCGGCAGGGTGATCGCGTCGATCGAGAACACCTGGTAGAGCGGCACCGTCTTGTTGAGGCCCGACTGCGCCCATTGCTTGACGAACTGAACGCCGTGCGCGCCGGGGTAGAAGATGAAGATGCCGTCAGGCTTGGCGGCGGCGACCTTGGTCAGCTCGGCCGAGAAGTCGAGCTGGTCGGGCCACTTGGTGTAATCCTCGCTGACGATCTTGCCCTTGTAGGTGCGCTTGACGCCCGCGAGCATGTCCTTGCCGGCAGCGTAATTGGGGCCGACCAGGTAGAGGCTCTTCACACCCTTGGTGTTGAGATACTCGCCCATCGCCATTGGCGTCTGGTCGTTCTGCCAGGAGGTCGAGAAGAAGTTCTTGTTGCAGAGCTCGCCCGCGATCTGTGAAGGGCCGGCATTGGCCGAGACCAGGATCGTGTCGCCCTCGTCGACCACGGTCTTGTAGGAGGCCAGCAGCACGTTCGACCAGATGTACCCCCCGATGAAGTTCACCTTGTCCTGCTGGACGAGCTTCTCGGAGCGCGCCTTGCCGACATCCGGCTTGAACTGGTCGTCCTCGTAGATGATCTCGAAGGGCTTGCCGCCCATCTTGCCCCCGAGATGTTCCTTGGCCAGTTCGACGGAGCGGCGCATGTCCTCGCCGATCGCGGCCTGAGGCCCGGAAAAGGTGCTGACGAAACCGATCTTGATCGGGCTCTGGGCCATCGCCGGCAGGCCGAACGCCATCGCCGCCGCAATCGTTGCGGTCCCAAACAATTTGTTCTTCATGAGCAGTCGCTCCCTGATTTCTCTTGGCGGCTATAAAAGCGGAAAATGCAGGGCCCAACAATCGCTTAATGGCCGTCGCGGCCCATCCAGAGCGTTCGTTCCCGCGGTAAACCGGGCTGGTCGACCGGCACGAAGCCGAGCTTCCGCCAGAACGGCACTGCGCCGGTGTTGGGGCTGCTGACGCCGACATGAAGCGCTCCCGCACCGCGTTGCCGGGCCACCGCGAGCCAAGTCGCAAACAGTACCGACCCCATGCCACGCCGCTGCAGGCGCGGCAGCAGGTTCAGATGCAGATGCGCGGGATAGCGCGTCACGATCTCGACCGGCGTCCGGGCGGGATGGTGGATCATCGACGCGCGGCGCTGGTCGGCGGTTTGCTTGTCGGGAGCGACACCGACCGGATCTGCGTAGCGCCGGCGGAGTGGGGGCCACCATTCGCCCTCAAGTCTCTCTTCCCAGGCGGCGGTGTCGACGACACCGGCGACGAAGCCCGCAACGCCGTCGTGATCCTCCACAATCAAGGTGAGGCCGGGTTCGAGCAAGGCATAGGGCGCGATGTAGATGTGCCCCATCATCTTCGGGTCGCGATAGAGGTGCGAGGCATCGCCGCCGACATGACCCGTCGCAAGCGAGATCGCATAGCAGGCGTCGAGATCGGCTTGGTTGAAAGGTCGGATCTGCGGATCGTCGCTCATTGGATCGACGTGAAGAAGTCGGGCTGGAAGTCGCCCTCCCTTGTCATCCTGAGCGCAGCGAAGGATCTCGCGTTCGCTACGGAGCCGTTTGGTCGTTCCGCAAGGTCCTTCGCTGCGCTCAGGACGACGGGCATTCGCTTAACTCCGCAGCTTGAAGCGCTGGATCTTTCCGGTCGCGGTCTTGGGCAGTTCGGGCATGTATTCGACCCAGCGCGGATACTTGTAGGGCGCCAGGGTCTTCTTGCAGTGGGCCATCAGCGCGTCGGTGAGGGCGGCGCCGGCATCGGCGGGCTGTTTCAGCACGACGATCGCCCTGGGCTTGATCAGGCCCTGCTCGTCGCTCTGCCCGATGACCGCGGCCTCCAGAATGGCGGGATGGCCCACCAGGCAGTTCTCGATCTCGACCGGCGAGCACCAGATGCCGCCGACCTTCAGCATGTCGTCGCTGCGGCCCTCGTAGATGAAGTAGCCGTCCTGGTCCTCGCGATAGGTGTCGCCGGTGTTCAGCCAGCCGTTCACCATCGTCTCGGCCGTCTTTTCGGGCTTGTTCCAGTAATACTTCGCGGCCGACTCCGCCTTGATCCACAGGCGACCGCTTTCGCCCTTCGCCACCGGATCTCCGTTCTCGTCGAGGATGCGGACCTCGTAGCCGGGCACTGGCTTGCCGCTGGTGCCCGGCCGGAAGTCATCGAGCCGGTTACCGATGAAGATGTGCAGCGCCTCGGTCGAGCCGATGCCATCCAGGATGAGCGTCCCGGTCTGCTCCTTCCAGCGGCGGAACATGTCGCCGGGGAGCGCTTCCCCCGCCGAGACGCAGGCGCGCAGGCTGGAGAGGTCGCGCCGGCCCGTTTCGAGCGCGGCGAGCTGGGCGGCATAGAGCGTCGGCACGCCGTAGTAGATCGTCGGCTTGAAGGTCTCGATGTTGGAGAAGGTCGTGTCCGGCGTCGGGCGACGATCGTCGAGGACGGCGGTGCCGCCGACCCAGAGCGGGAAGGTCATGCCGTTGCCGAGGCCGTAGGCGAAGAACAGCTTGGCGGCGGAATAGCTGATGTCCTGCTCGGTGACGCCCAGCACCCGCACGCCGTACAGCTCGCTGGTCACCACCATGTCGCGCTGGGCGTGGACCGCGCCCTTGGGTCGTCCGGTCGAGCCCGACGAATAGAGCCAGAAGCAATCGTCTTCCGGACCGGCGAGCCGGGCCTCGAGCGTGGACGGGGCCTTTGCCATGTCGGTCAGGAAGGCGTCGACTGTCACAGCCTTCGGCGCCTTGTCCCCGAGCTGTTTCAGGGCCGGCTCGATTTCAGCGGTGAATTCCGAAGAATAGACGACGAGCCTGCAACCCGAGTCCTCGATCATGTAGGCATAGTCCGGGGCGCGAAGGAGCGTGTTGGGCGGCACCGGCACGACGCCCGCCTTGATGGCCCCCCAGAAGAGATAGAAGAACGCCGGGCAGTCCTTGACCACCATCAAGAGGCGGTCGCCGGGCTCCAGCCCGAATGCGAGCAGCGCATTGCCCGTCCGGTTTACGCGCTCGCCAAGCTCCGCATAGGTCACCGTTTCCTCGCGCGTGAGGATCGCCGCTTTCGATGCCCGGCCTTCAGCCAGGTGACGGTCGATGAAGGGCACGGCGGCATTGAAGCGGGCCGGCAGCTGGACGGCATGCGTGGAGGAGAAGGAAATGCCTGAGGGAAGCGCCATGTCGGGACCCGAAAGAATTCACGAGGTCCTTCGATACTGATCAGCCGGTCGGACCGCAACGCTTCCGGCTGTCCGGCGTTGTCTGGCCGTCAAACCCAGGACGGATCTCCCATGAAGCAAGGCGTCGTTTTTATTCTCGCTTCCTCGGTGCTGCTCGCGGCGGTGGCCGCCGCCCATTTCGTAGCCCCGTTGCCGGACGCCGGGCCGTTCCAGTCTTCTGCGAAGGCGGCGACCGCTTCCGATTCGTCATTCTCTTCCCCGAAACCGGTCGGTGACATGCCAGTCTCGAAGCACCTGATGGAAGCCCGGCAGGCGCCGGTACCCTTGCAGATGCGGGAGAGGCCGACCGCGGTGCTGACGCAGACAATCGAAACCGCCGCGGCAGCAATGCCGATAACCGCAGCTCCGAGCGACGTGGAACGCGGCAACTTTGCCAGGAGCGCCATCGAAGCGGATGGCTACAGGTCGGTGAAGAACATCGTGGCCGGGCCGGGCGGTACGTGGCAGGCCCGCGCCCTCAGAGGAAAGACGGAGGTGGTATTGCGCGTCGATCAGGAGGGCCGTGTTTCTGCCGACTGATTTTAGCTCGCAACCCTGCGCCTCCTGGCGCGTCCTCGGGGTGCAGCCTTCGACGGTTCAGTAACCGTCCCTCTCCCCCGAGGGGCTGCAGGAGCCCGTCCTGACCACCATCAGGACGGGCTTTCTTTTACCGCCCACGTCAAAGCAAAGCCCGCCACTGCCTGGCTGCATCGGCCGCCAATCACCAAGGCGAGGCCGCCGCATTTGTCGCTGCTTTGCTCTGGCGTCCTGCAGTATGGTGGAACACTGCCAGTGCAAGAGATGGAGGAAGTCGGTCATGTCGGAGGAACGAAAGAAGGTGCTGCAACGCTTCAAGGAGCGGCTCGCGCACCTTGAATCAGGAGCGATCGCCGGCCCGGCGCACTGGCACCTGTTCCATCTGCACAATGCGCTGAACGCGCTTCCCGACGACCATTCGGCGGCCGACCTCCATCTCGACGAGTTCGACCGTGCCGATCTCGCCAAGGAGTTTCCGGAGATGGAGGCGGACAGGCCTCCCACCGCTTCCGAAATCCGCACCCGCTTCGACATGCTCGCGGGCGGACTCCTCTAGCAGGCAGGGTCTCGCGTCAGGCCTGCTTGCCCATTCCCTCGTCTACGCCGGCGCCGTTCCATCCCATCGTCGTCTCCGATGCGTGGCTCAGATCGATGATCAAGCGTATCGAAGCCGAAAGCACAAGGTAGCGCCTGTCAACGAGGCAGGAAGCGCGCCCCTGTGAAATCGCACCCTCTCCGCCTAGGATCGGGCAGGGGAGAGGGTCGAATGAGCATATCGCGCTGGATGCCGGGCGTGGCGACGTTGCGCAGCTACGAGGCATCGTTTCTGCCGCGCGACATGGCGGCAGGATTGACGCTCGGCGCGGTCATGGTGCCGGTGGGTCTCGCCTACGGCGAACTGGCGGGCCTTCCGATGGCCGGTCTCTATGGGAGCATCCTGCCGCTGCTCGCCTACGCCCTGTTCGGCAGCTCCCGTCACCTCGTCGTTGGACCCGACACCGCCATGGCGGCCATCGTCGCTGTCGCCGTTGCGCCGCTGGCACTGGGGGATCCGGTCCGGCTGGCGCTGCTCGCGGCCGGGCTCGGCGTCATGGTCGGGCTCATCTGCCTGCTGGCCGGCCTGCTGCGGCTGGGCTTCGTCGCCAACTTCCTGTCCAAGCCGGTGATCGCGGGCTTCATGCACGGGCTCGCCCTGGTGATTGTGGGCGCGCAGATTCCCAAAGTGCTGGGCTTCAAGGTCGAGGGTGAGACGACGTTCGACCAGTTGGTCGCCACGGCCCGCAGGCTGGGCGATACGAACTTCGCCTCCCTGGCGATCGGGGCTTCGTGCTTTGCCGTCATCCTCATCTGTCGCCGCCTCGCGCCGCGCGTACCGGGAGCGGTGATCGCGCTGGCGGGCGCCATGCTGGCCGTCGTTCTGCTGGGGCTCGAACGGCACGGGGTCACCCTCATCGGCCGCATTCCGACCGGGTTGCCCGACCTGTCGCTGCCGCTCCTGTCGCTGGCCGATTTCGACGCGCTATTGCCGGTGGCACTGGTCGCCGCGCTCCTGTCCTTTTCCGATACGATGATAACGGCCCGCGCGTTCGGCGCGCGGCATGGCACGCGTGTCGATGCCGACCAGGAACTGCTGGGGATCGGCACCGCCAACCTGGTCTCGGGCCTGACACAGGGGCTGCCGATCAGCGCCAGCGACACACGCACCGCCGTCGCCGAAGCGGCGGGCAGTCGAACGCAGGTCACCATGGTCGTCGCGGCGGCCATCGTGGCGGGGGTCACGCTGTGGATGGGCGATCTGCTCTACTACCTGCCGACGGCGGCCTTGGGTGGCATCCTGATCGCCTCGGCCTGGGGCCTCTGCGACCTGGGCGAGTTCAGCAGGCTCTGGCGCTTTCGCGGCAGCGACCTCGCCGCGGCGCTGCTGACGATGGCGGGTGTCGTGGTGCTGGGAGTCATGGAGGGCATCCTGGTCGGCGTGGTTTTTTCGTTGGTCCTGTTGCTCCGCGCCCTGGCCTTTCCGGCCGACGCCGCCCTGGGCCGCACCCCCGATGGCGGCTGGCACGACCCCGCCCATCGCGCCGACGCCGCAACGGTCCCGGGCCTGCTGGTCTATCGCTTCTCCGCGCCATTGTTCTTCGCCAACTGCGAGCTGTTCCGCGAGCGCATCGAGGCGCGGGTTGCGGCCGCGCCCCATCCGGTGCGCCGGGTCGTGATCGATGGGGCGGCGATCCACGATGTCGACCTCATGGCGTGCGACCTGCTCGTCGACCTGGAGCGTGAGCTGCGGGCAATGGGGATCACGCTGGCGTTCGGCAATCTGCGCGATCGGGTGAGACGCGACATCGAGCGCGGTCTGCGTCTCGCTGCAGGCGACGGCGAGGGCGACATCGTCTATCCGACAGTCGCGGCTGCGGCATCCCTGCCACCTTCCTCACCGGTGCGGTAGGGCCGCTCGCGACAGGCCGCGCCGCCCCTCGACCGATCTATTTCAGGGCGTTCCGCAGCGGTTCGTTGGAGAGCTGCATCAACCCGCCGAACGGCAGGCCGAGTTCCAGGATCAGGTAGAAGGCCGCGGACGCCGAGAGGATGCAGATCGCGATCACGGCGAACATCGTGGGATTTGCCGGCGCCGACATGCTGAAGATGCCGAAGATGAACATCAGCCAGATGATCAGCACGATCAGAAACGTATTGGAGATCGAATCCGTTGGCTGTGCGAAAAGTGCGATCTGGGTTTGCTGCAGGTCGGCGCTGATCTGGATGGCGCGCGCATGCAGGGCCCGCTGCTTGGCATTGGCGGGTTGCAGGTCCTGGAGCATGTAGAGAACTTCTTCTTCAGGAGCCTTGCTTTCGTCGAGCTTCACGCCGCGCGCCACGGCCTCCTCACGCCAGATCGAATCGATCATCGGCTGGATCTCGGCACGGAGGGCCGCACGCACCGGGTCCGCCTCCGGGCCATAGTGCTTCAGCACGCGGTCGAGTTCGGCGATGTCGGCCGTGAGGCGACTCACCAGGCCGCTGCTGCGCTCGAAGGAGGTGCGGGTCGAGGCGAAGAGAAGCGCCAGCACCAGGGCGGACATCGTGGCAACCAGCGCGATCGAGAGCTTGATCACGTCCTTGGAATCGCCGCTTAGATGATGCTCGGGAAGGCGAGGCCGCAGCAGGGCCCCGCCGACCGCGCTGGCGACGATGCAGGCGAAGGCGATGGCGGCGAACTGGATCGGACTCAAGACGGGTGAACCTCGCGGGCGCTGAATAGCGGGCAACGCAAGGTGCCCCAGCCCGCACCGTCGACGCAAGCCACAGGGTGATCACAACCCCGGCGGGGCCCGGCGAGGCATGTTGAAGCTCGCCGTCGACCCAGGACGGCCTCCCTGCCTCTATTCCCACCGGAGGCGCGACCCGCCTGTGACCCCAAGCGCAGGCGGGTCATTGGAGGCCCCGCCTCCTAGTTGAACCGCACGTACTCAAAATCGCCCGGCTGGTTGTTGATGCCGCGGGCCGGCGGGGCGATCCAGTGGGCGAATTTTCCGGGCTGGGTGACGGCCGCGCCCATCAGCGAGGTGACGTAGGCGCGGTCCTCGTCGGTCGGCAGCCACCTGTCCTTGTGGGCGTTCCACTCGGCCTCGCTGAGGACCTTGCCCTCGGGCGAGACGCGCAGGCCGGCGAAGGTGCCGATCTGCCGGTCGAAAGCCCGGTGCGGCAGGGTCATTTCGAAGGCGATGCCGGCGCGCTCGATCGCCTTGTTCCAGCGCAGCACGCCCTTGGCGCAGTCGTCGATATAGTCCTGGCGCAGCCGCTCGTTCAGCGCCTGCAGGGCGGGCACCGCCTTCTTCACGATGCGGCCATCCTCGACCGTCTCGATCTCGTAGGTCGCGTTGGTCAGCAGGTGGTCGTCGTCGATGCGGGTCTCGAGGAAGCGGCCCTTCACGCCTTGCGTGTAGTAGTTAGCTGCGTTGGTCGAGGCTTCCTGGCCGAACAGGTCGAGCGACACCGAGAAGTGGAAATTGAGATACTTCTGGATGGTCGGCAGGTCGATGCCGCCCAGGCTGCGCACGTCGTCGGTCTTGTGTTCCTTCATCAGCTCGCAGGTGCGCTGGAGGATGCGGCCGACGCCGGTCTCGCCCACGAACATGTGGTGGGCTTCCTCAGTCAGCATGAAGCGGCAGGAGCGGGCCAGCGGATCGAAGCCCGATTCGGCCAGCGAGGCGAGCTGGTACTTGCCGTCGCGGTCGGTGAAGTAGGTGAACATGAAGAAGGAGAGCCAGTCCGGCGTCGCCTCGTTGAAGGCGCCCAGGATGCGCGGCTTGTCGGGATCGCCCGAGTGGCGCTCCAGCATCGCCTCCGCTTCTTCGCGGCCGTCGCGGCCGAAATAGGCGTGCAGCAGATAGACCATCGCCCAGAGATGGCGGCCTTCCTCGACGTTGATCTGGAAGAGGTTGCGCAGGTCGTAGAGCGAGGGGGCTGTCTTGCCGAGCAGGCGCTGTTGCTCGACCGAGGCCGGCTCGGTGTCGCCCTGGGTGACGATGAGGCGGCGCAGCGTCGAGCGCATTTCGCCGGGCACGTCCTGCCAGGCGGGCTTGCCCTTGTTGTCGCCGAAGGCGATCTGGCGGTCGGGATCGCGGTCGGCCAGGAAGATGCCCCAGCGGTATTCCGGCATCTTCACGTAGCCGAAGTTGGCCCAGCCGTTCGAGTCGGTGGAGACGGCGGTGCGCAGGTAGACGTCGAAGGCCGAGGTGCCGTCGGGGCCCATGTCCTTCCACCAGTCGAGGAAGCGCGGCTGCCAGTTCTCCAGCGCGCGCTGCAGCCGGCGGTCCGAGGAGAGATCGACGTTGTTGGGAATGAGCTGGCTGTAGTCGATGGCCATCGTGAGTCTCCTTGCTCAAATTCCTCCCCATTCAAATGGGGAGGTGTCCACGAAGTGGACGGAGGGGTCAGGCTCGCGCGCCGCGATGACCCCTCCGCCCCGATGACGGGGCACCTCCCCATTTGAATGGGGAGGAAATCCCTCAAGCCCGCTTGCGGTCGTACTTGCTCTGCTTGCCGGTGCCGTAGAGTTTCAGCGCGCCTTCCGGGCCCGTCGCGTTGGGCCGCTGGAAGATCCAGTTCTGCCAGGCCGACAGGCGCGCGAAGATCTTCGTTTCCATCGTCTCGGGACCGGGGAAGCGCAGGTTCGCCTCCATGCCGATCAGCCCGTCGGGCGAGAAGCCGGCGCGTTCCTCGACGGCGAGGCGCACCTCGTCTTCCCAGTCGATGTCGTCGGGCGTGAAGGTGACGAGGCCGGCCTCGTCGGCCGCGGCGGCGTCCAGCGGTTCGCGGGCCTGGTCCTTCAGCGTGTCGACGTGGCCGGGATCATTGAGAAAGCGCGTCGAGAGCCGCGTCAGCCCGTTGCCCATCGGATAGGGGCCGAAATTCATGTCGGTCAGCCGCACCGTGGCGGCCGGCAGGTTCGAGCCCTCGAACACGCCGTCCAGCATATAGGAACGGTCGGCCGCCAGCGCGACCTCGAGCAGGGTGCCGGTGAAGCAGGAGCCGGGCTCGATCAGCGCGATCAGGCTGCGCGAGCTCACGTCGAGCCGCTTCAGGGTGCGCTTCCAGTAGAGCACGATCTCGCGGACCAGCCAGTCGTCGGCATTCTTCGCGAGTACGGCATCGTAGGCCTCGACCAGCGCGGCATCGCCCTGGCTGGTCAGCACCCAGGTGCCGATCTCGGTTTCGTTGAGGCGCAGATGCATCATCGCATCGTCGAACTCGCGGGCCAGTGCGAGCGGCCAGAAGGCGGCGCCGGCCGCGTGCACGTCGTCGGGCGGCGCGGAGGAGGGGCCGTTGAGGCGGAACTTCGCCGAACGGCCGTCGCGGTCGATCTCGACGGTGAGGTTGGCATAGCGAAGCGTGTCACCCTCGATCTGGCGTTCCACCGTCGGCAGCGCGATGCCCTTGGCCTCCTTCGGACGCGACGACTTCGCCGCGACCTCCTCGGCAATCTTCTGCGTCTGCTCCACCAGCTTCGAAGGCGGGATGAGCTGGTCGACCAGTCGCCACTCGCGCGCCCGCTTGCCGCGCAGGCCCTCGGCCGTCGTGCAGAAGAAGTCGGCATGGTCGCGGCGGACCATGCGCTTGTCGACCAGGCGGGTCAGCCCGCCGGTGCCCGGCAGCACCGCCAGCAGCGGCAGCTCGGGCAGCGACACCGCGCTCGATCCGTCGTCGGCCAGCAGGATCTGCTCGCAGGCCAGCGCCAGCTCGTAGCCGCCGCCGGCAGCGATGCCGTTGATCGAGCAGATGTAGGTCTGGCCGGAGTGGATGCTGGCGTCTTCGATGGCCAGCCGCGTCTCGTTGGTGAACTTGCAGAAGTTGACCTTGTGATCGTGCGTCGAGAGGCCAAGCATGTTGATGTTGGCGCCGGAGCAGAAGATGCGGTCGCGCTGGCTGCGGATGACGACGGCGCCGATCTCGGGATGCTCGAAGCGCAGGCGCTGCACGGCATCGGCCAGTTCGATGTCGACGCCGAGGTCGTAGGAATTGAGCTTCAGCTTGTAGCCGGGCTTCAGCCCGCCCTCCTCGTTCACGTCCATCGTGAGATAGGCGACGCCGTTCTCGAACGCGAGCTTCCAGTGCTTGTAACGAGAGGGTTCGGTGCGGAAGTCGATGGGCGCGGCGGCCATGGCATTTCCTGAATTGGGTAATTCGGTACTGAAATACGTATTTACTTTTCCTGGCGCAACGCCATTCTGTCAAGCTTCATGATCGCCATTCGTCCCGCCGAACCTGTGGATTTGCCGGCCATCGCCGCCCTCGACGCGCGGCTGACCGGGCAGGCCAAGGCCGCCTACTGGCAGGACATGCTGGCCCGCTACGCCGGCGGGCCGCCGGAACGGCACTTCCTGGTGGCCGAGACGCCCCGGGGCGTGCTGGCCGGCTTCATCGCGGGTGAAGTGCGCGCCTGGGAGTTCGGCCAGCCGCCGGCCGGCTGGGTGTTCGCCATCCAGGTCGATCCCAAGCTTCGGCTGAAGGGCACGGGCAGCGCGCTGTTCGAGGCACTGGCCGCCCGCTTCAAGGCCCAGGGCGTGACGCGCGTGCGCACCCTGGTCGACCGCAAGGACCACCTGATCCTGTCCTTCTTCCGCGCCCAGGGCATGACCGCCGGGCCGTCGCTGCAGCTCGACAAGGCGTTGTGAGTGAGACTGCAGACCGCCACGCGCCTCGGTCTCTATGCCGTGCTCGAACTGGCACGCGATCCCGCGCGGACCTTGTCGTCGGCCGATCTCGCCGAGCGCTTCGGCGTCTCCACGCACCATCTCGCCAAGGTTCTGCGCACCCTCGCGGCGGCGGGCCTCGTGCATGCCGAGCGCGGCGCCTCGGGCGGCTACCGCTTCACCGGCAACCGCCGCCGCATCACCCTAATGGACATCGTGGCCCTGTTCGAGCCGATGCCCGGCCACCGTGCCAAGGAGCCGGGCGAGGATACCGAGATCGGTGGCGCCCTGCAGCGGGTGCTGACGGAGATCGACGAGATCGCCGAGGCGACGTTGCGGTCGGTCAGTCTGGAGACGATGCTGAGGCGACCCAATTGAGAGGCACGTATGCTGGCACGTCTGGTCTGTCTGCTCGCGCTCCTGATCGTTCCCGGCGCCGCACGCGCCCAGGAACCCTGGACACGGCCAGACGGCTGCGTGGCCAAGAACTGGTCCGAAGTCGAGGGCTTTCGCAACTGGATCAACCACACGCCGCGAGACAACAGCCTCGATTGGGCCGGGGAGAGGTCGCGCTGGTCCGGCAGAGACGACGTGTGGCGCTGGCTGGACAGGCTCTATCTCGCGATCGATGGTGGCCGGGTCGTCTCGCTTGTTGACTGTCCGTTCACGGATAGCCTGTACCTCTATCGGTACGAGAAGTACGACGAAATAGGGCGCTTTCACATCGTCGGTGTGCGCTTCTACGAGGACTTGCTCTACGCGCTGGTAGTGAAGAAGACCGGCAAAATCGTTGTGATCCCGGAGCTTCCTGTCTGGTCACCGGATCGTTCACGATTCGCCTATGCCGCCTGCAACCTGTTGAATTCGAGAGCACAGATCGTGGTCATGGTCATGGCGGGTGAAGAGCCGAAACTTGAAGGTGAGGCTCCGTTGCCGTGCGTCTCGCTCGGCGATTGCCGGATTTCTTGGGAGAGCAACACGGTCGTGAATGCCGACTGCCAGGCGCATCCAGGTCAGGCGCCGGGCCGGGAAGTCGTGCGGCTCACCCGTCGAGGCGAAAGCTGGATGGCGACCATGTCGAACCGGTAACGGACCCATGTGGAGGAATCCATGATTCTTGGTCGTGATGGCCTTCATCCTGATCGCCGGCAACCGCCGCCGCATTACGCTGATGGACATCGTCGCCCTGTTCGAACCCGCGCCGGGCAACCGCGCCAAGGAGGCGGGCGAGGACACGGAGATCGGCGCCGCGTTGCAACGGATACTGACCGAGATCGACGAAATCGCCGAGGCCACGTTGCGATCCGTCAGCCTGGAGACGTTGCTCGGGTCATCGCACGTTGGCTGATCTTCGACGACAGAGGCCGATGAGAATACAACTCACGGTAGCTTGAGTATTGGAGCTGCAACTATAAAGTATCTGCTCATGAAATTCGCAGAAGCCCTTCAGATCGCCCAAGGCTCACCCTCACCCGATGACCGCTTCATCGAAGCCTGCACGGTTGTAGCAACTGCCTTGGAATCAAAAGCAGACTATAAGGTCGAAGCGCTTGTCAGTCGTGGCATCGGGTATGCGATGGGGCAGCAGTACGCAAAAGCATTGAGCGATCTGGACGAGGCCGTTCGGCTGAATCCGACTTTTGATCGAGCGTACGTCACTCGCGCTACGGTGTATTCGATGCTTCGTGAAGATCAGATGGCCTTGTCCGACTTTGATCGATCTATCGATCTCAATCCGACGAACCCGATCGCCTACGTAGGCCGAGGCCAACTTTTCAGGCGTCTGGGAATGATCGACAAGGCAATTGCCGATGTCGCGATGGCACGCGCGTTTGATGAAGGGAATCCTCATTTCGAGCGCCTCTGGGACCAACTGCTAGACGAATCTTCGACCGCGACGACTCGATCGAACTGACTGGCTGGCGTCGCGGAAGTATCATGCGGCGAAAGAGCAAAGCGACAGGGCGCTCCGTCAGCCTGGAGACGATGCTCAAGAATCCGATGTGAAGAGTGTCCATGCTTGTCCGTCTGCTGTGGCTCGCCACTCTGTTGCTTCCCTGTCCTGCGTTAGCGCAGGCGGTTGGTGAGGCGCCGAAGACCTGCGTGCCAAAGGGTGCGCTCAATCCCACCTATGCAAGCGAAAGCGAAAAGATCGAATGGCCGCAGGAGGCGCAGCGGCTCAGGGCCGACGTGCCGAGCGTTTCACGTCAGGGCGATCGGCTGCGGCTCGCGATCGATGGCGGCACGGCGATCGAGCTGCAGGACTGTCCCTATGGCGACGCGGGTTACCAGTATCTCTACGAGCGATACGACGATCCCGGCCGCTTCTATGTCGTGCGGACGCCCGGTGTCGACGATTTCGTCTGGACGTTGGTGATGAAGCGCACGGGCCGGCTGTTCACGGTCCATGGCGCACCGGTCTGGGCGTCGGACAAGACGCGGTTCCTGACGGTGGCCTGCTCGCTTCAACCGTCGCGCGGCACCTTGTCGATCTACGCGCCCTCGGGCGATGGGCCCGCGACCGAAGCAGCGTTCGAGTTGCCCTGCGCGACCGAGAGCTGCTTGGCACGCTGGGACTTCCAGTCGTGGATCTCGATCGCCTGTACACCGCGCGACGCCACCGCGAAGAAGGGCCAGGAGTTCGTCTTGATGCGCGGTAACGACGGCAAGTGGAACAGGTTTGGGCGGTAAAGCAGATGAAGTGAAGTTCGGCCAATGATCCGACCGTGAAAAGAAGTCCCGTCGTCTCGACCGGAGCACCGAAGGTGCGGAGCGGAGAGACCTTCTTTCCACCAAAAGCCGGCAAATCGTTGAGAGCAGGTCTCTCCACTACGCGCTGCGCGCTCCGGTCGGGACGACGGGTGCTTTTGGGTTCGGATTTCTTCGACGTTAAGCCTTGTCCCAGCCATCGCGCGTCTGCGGCAGCTTCTTCTTGAGCAGCGCGCCCGCCACGACGTTGCGCAGGACCTCGGCCGTGCCGCCGCCGATGGTGAACATGCGGACGTCGCGGGCCATGCGTTCGAGCGGCAGTTCGCGGCTGTAGCCGCGGGCGCCGAAGAACTGCAGCGCCTCGTTGACGATCTGGATGGCGCTCTCGGAGGTGAAGACCTTGGCCTGCGCGGCCATCAGCATGTCGGGGAAGCCGCCTTCGCCCGAGCGGGCGGCGTTGTAGACCAGCGCGCGCGCGGCCGAGAGCTTGATCGACATGTCCGCGAGCTTCCATTGCAGGCCCTGGAACTCGTTGATCGGCCGGCCGAACTGGTGGCGCGTCTCCGACCAGGCGAGCGCCAGCTGGTAGGCGCCCTCGGCGATGCCGAGCGCCACCGTGGCGGCGCCGACGCGCTGGCTGTTGTAGGCGGTCATCAGGTCGGCGAAGCCCTTCTTCAGGCCGCGCGGCGGGATCACCAGCGCCGACGGCGGCACGTCCATGTCCTCGAGGTCGATCACCGCCTCGGGGATGCCGCGCAGGCCCATGGTCGGTTCGCGCTTGGTGATCTTGAGGCCCTTGGTCTCGTCGCGGATGGCAAGGAAGCCGCCGATGCCCTCGAACGTGCCCTTCTCGTCGTAGACCTTGGCGAAGATCAGGTGCAGGCGGGAAACGCCACCGCCGGTGATCCAGTGCTTGCGGCCGTTCAGGACGTACCGGTTGCCCTTCTTGTCGGCGCGCGTCGTCATGCCATTGGCGTCGGAGCCGGCATCGGGCTCGGTGATGCAGATGGCGGGCTTGTCGCCGGCCAGCACCATGTCGGCGCACATCTTCTTCTGCTCTTCCGAGCCATAGGCCATGACGGCGCTGATCGCGCCCATGTTGGTCTCGACGGCGATGCGGCCGGTGACGGCGCAGGCAGACGACAGCGCCTCGATGGCGAGCACGGCATCGAGCCAGCCCTTGCCCTGGCCGCCATACTGCGTGGGGATCGTCATGCCGATCAGCTTTGCATCCTTCAGCAGTTCGACATTGTCCCAGGGATACTGCTCGGTGCGGTCAACCTCGGCGGCGCGGCGAGTGACGGGGCCGGCCGCCAGTTCGCGGGCACGGGCCTGCAGTTCGATCTGATCCGGTGACAGGGCGGACGGGTTCATGGACGGCGGACCTCAGACAGTATCGATGGTGAAGATGGCGATGGACCCGCTTCGGCCGCGGACGGCCGTGCTGCCGAGCGGCTTGAACACGAACTCCGTACCGCAGCCATCGCGCGTCGTCTCCGAAACGAGAATGCTCGTGCCGTGATCCTTGTTCAACTTTTCCAGGCGCGCGGCGAGGTTCACCGTGTCGCCTAGCAATGTGAAGCTGAGCCGCTGCCCGGCGCCGACGGATCCACCGATGACGGCACCGGTGCTGATGCCGATTCGGGTAACGAAAGGGACCCTGGCTTCGCCAAAGCTGCGGCCGGCGACGGCGCGCTGGATGTCGATGGCGGCACGGACGGCGGCCGAAGCATGTTGGGGACAGGCCAGCGGCATGTTGAAGGAGGCGAAGAGGCCGTCGCCGATGAAGGTGTGCACCACGCCGCCATGGGCGCGGATGGGGCCGAGGACGGTCTCGAGATATTCGTTCAGTGCCCCGAAGAGATGGTCCGGGGGCAGTTTCTCGGCGATGGTCGTGAACCCCGATACATCCGTGAACAGGATCGTCGCATCGCGGGTCTCGCCGGCCAGCACGCCGTTGCCGCCGCGCTGCAGGATGGTCGAGGCCACGCTCTCGTCGACGTAGCGGCCGAACGTTTCGCGGATCTGCTCGCGTTCGCGCAGACCCTCGATCATGGTGTTGAACTGGCCCGTCAGTTCCCCGACCTCGTCGTTCGACGTCACGGGGATCCGGACCGACATGTCGCCGCCGGCGACGGTCGACATGGCGCGCGACAGGATGCGGATGGGACGCAGCAGAGAGCGCCAGATGAAGTAGACCGAGACCGTGACGCCCATCAGCCCAATGGCGACGTCGGTTGCGATCTCGAACTGCACCTTCTCGCCCTCGTAGGAGAGGAGATCGATGATCACGGCCGTCATGGGGGCCAGGGAAATGACCAGCAGGGCGATGCCGAGCTTCAGGCGGTACCGGCCGAAGAACAACGACAGGTTCCGGCCGGTGCGTTCGAAGATGAAGCCGCAGAGCGTGGCCAGATAGTCGCTTATGACGAAGTAGATGTAGGTGAAATAGAAGAACGGCAACAGCAGGCAGAGCGCCACGTTGTCGGCCAGCGTCTGCGTGGGCAGGGCGCGGAAGGTGGCATCCGGCCAGAGGTACGGCGCCATCACCCGGAAGCTCACCATCGCCAGCGCGAGCAGCGCCACGCGTGCGGCCGTCAGCAACGGGAGTTGCGTGATCCGGCGCTCCACATCCTCGAACGATCGCCGTCCCGACAGATATTCCTCGATCGGTATGAACAGGCGCCGGCAGATCAGGGCGTTGACGCCCAGCAGCAGGAAGAGCCCGACGGCGATCGACCGCGGGGCGTAGGCCCAGGCATCCGCGAAGGCGACGAACACGCTGGTGAAAACGATGTCGACCCCGGCCGCTGAGACCGCCCGCAGCAGATAGCGCCGCCGCAGGCCGCCGATCTCGGACGGCGTGGCGACGGGCTCCACCGGTCCCGCCGCGGTCAAAGGGGCTGTCCCACACGATAGACGACGACGCCGTCGTGGTGCCCGCGTACGTCGGTCGTGCCCAGCCGTTCGCAGAGAGCCTGCGCGCCCGCCGCCGCCACGGTGCTCTCGGCGGCGAGGATGCGTGTGCCGAACTTCTTGTTGAGTTGCTCGATACGCGCGGCGACGTTCACGGCGTCACCCAGCAGCGTGTAGCTGAGGCGATTGTCGGTGCCGATGGTGACCCCGATGACCGGCCCGGTATTGAGACCGATGCGCGTCGGCAAGGGGCAACCGCGTGGGAACCGGGCGGTGGCCAGGGCCTGCTGGATGTCGACCGCGGCGGCGATTGCGGCCCTGGCATGGTTCTCCAGCGGTCGCGGCAGGCCGAAGCTCGCGAACAGCCCGTCGCCGATGAAGCTGTTGACGATGCCGCCGTGGCGCTGAATCACGGGGACGACCGTACCGAGATAGGCGTTCAACAGAGCAGCCATGTCCGTGGGCCCCGTGCTTTCCGACAGACTGGTGAACCCCTCGATGTCGGTGAACATCAGGGTCGCTTCGGCCGTCGTGTCGATGCTGCGGCCGGTATTGCCGCGGTTGGACAGGATAGAGGCGGCGACCGTCTCGCTCACGTACTTGCCGAAAGTGTCGCGAAGGTAGGCCTTCTCGGCGAGGCCTTCGACCATCTGGTTGAAGCGGCTGGCGGCGTGACCCAGCTCGTCGTTCGAGGTGACCGGCAGGCGCACGGTGTAGTCATTGTCGGCGACGCGGCGCAGGCCGCCATCCAGCCGTGTGATCGGCCGGGTCAGCGCGCTCGATATCCAGTAATACATGAAGGCCGTGCCGATCGCCGATGTCGTGATGTCGGCCGAAGCTTCGCGCACCAGCCGGTCGCCGCTGTAGCTCAGTATGTCGGCCGCGATCAGGACCATGGTCGCGAAGGAGACGAACAGCAGGGCGAGCGCGACCTTGCGTCGGAACCGGCCGCTGAAGGTTCCGATGTTCACGCCCCGTGTGCGGAACAGCTCTTCGCACAGGCGGTCGAGGTACGCCGCGACGACGAAGAAGGTGAGGACGACGTTGAAGCCGGTTCCGACCGTGAGGTTGGCGATGACATCCGGCCAGGCCACCTGCTGGAGCGTGGCGCCGAAGGTGATGTCGAGTCGATGCGAGAGCAGGCGGAGCCCCACCATCGGGGCGTACATGACCCCTATGACGGTCGCGGAATGGCGCGGCAGCCGCGCCAGCGAGCGCTCGATGTCCTCGAAGGCTGCTCGCCCCTCGATGAAATGCCGGATCGGCCGGATCAGGAGCCAGGCGCCGAGGCCGACTCCGCCGGCGAGGAACAGGGTCGTGATCGCCAGCGAGGGGAGCACGACTTCCGGAGCTCGATTGAGTGCCGAATAGACAAGCACCGAGACGACGTCGATCAGGAACGGCACCGACATCGCGAGGTAGTAGCGATGCACGAGTCGGGCGGGCGACAGTGGCGGCGCCGCGTCGGTTGGTGCGTTCATCCGCCGGATATAATGCGGATCGGGGCGGAGCGGAATGCCCCGCCCGTCGAGCATGCAAGCGGCCTAGGCCGTCAGTTCACGCGCTGTGATGCGGTACTTGAATTTGTCCGGGTCGAGCGAGTCGAGGAAGCCGGACCGGTTCTCGGCCTGCGGATACATCAGGAAGGCGACTGGCTCCTCCCTGGAGCCCGGCAGCTTCACATCGTGCGCCACATTGTAGGCGAGCCAGTTGCCCTCCCAGGAGCCGAACAGCGCACGGCGGGCGGCGACGACCTTCGGATCGGTCATCGCAAGGTTGGCCGGCGGTTCCTCCAGCACGACCTTGCGCACGTCGGCGGGATCGACCGGCGTCCAGCCCGAGCCGCTGAGCCAGACCTCGGCACGGCAATGCTGTGCCTTGGACACGATCTCCGAGCCGGCGCCCAGCGCCTTGAAGCCGAACTCCGACGGCATCACGCGAATGCCGTAGACGTCGCGCGCCGGCAATCCTACCGAGCGGGCGAGGCCGACAAAGAGCGCGTTCAGGTCGGCACACTTGCCGTTCAGGTTACCGGTCCTGATCATCGTGGTGATGTCGCCGACGCCGCAGCCCAGCGTCTTGGGATTGCGGAAGGTGTTCTCGACGACCCAGTCGTAGATCGCGCGCGCCTTGGCGACGTCGCCCTGTTTGCCGCGCACGATCCCGTCGGCCGTTTCCTTCACGAGGCCGTCGGTCGGCAGGAATGTGGTCGACATCAGGTTGAGCTTGCGCTCGGCGTCGCTGAGCGGCGCGGCATTGCCCTGGCCCGGCACGACCGACCGGTTCTGCGCCTGGACCTGCGCCACGATCTCGATCAGCGGCGCCTGCTGGTCGGCCGCCCATTCGACCCTCAGCATCTCGGCGCCATACTTGGGATCGCGGACGCGTTCGGCGACGCGGGCATTGCCGGTCCAGGTGACGGCGCCGGGACGCTGCCAGTCCGGCGCCTCGAAGGTCGGCAGCGGGATCCACGCCTTGGTCGCGCCCGCCGTCGGCTCGACCCGGGTCGTCAGCACGTAGGTGCGCCAGCCCTTCGGCACGGGCGCGTAGGTGGCTGCCTGCGCCGATGCCAAACGCGGCAGGAGTCCGAAGGCGCCGGCGGCAAGGCCGGCCTTGAGCATGTCACGACGATTCATCCTGGTGTCTCTCCCCATGGGCAATGTCTGCCGGGGAGGGCGGTCGTCCCGTCGTCGGGAGGAGCCTGCGCCATCCCGGACCGATCCGCGTCGCACGCGACAGCGTCAGTACCGGAAGCTCTAGGATTGCAGCCGGCCGGGGCGGCCGTCAACGCCTCAAAGGCCGAGATAGGCCTGCCGGACGCGGTCGTTGGTCAGCAGGTCGGCGCCCGCGCCTTCGAGTTCGATGCGGCCGTTCTCCAGCACGTAGCCGCGATTGGCGATTCGCAGCGACGCCATCACGTTCTGCTCGACCAGGAGGATGGTGAGGCCCTCTTCGTTCAGCCGGCGCACGATGCGGAAGACTTCCTGCACGATGGTGGGCGCGAGACCGAGCGAGGGCTCGTCGAACATGATCAGGCGCGGCTGGCCCATCAGGCAGCGGCCGATCGCCACCATCTGCTGCTCGCCGCCGGAGAGCGTCCCGGCCGCCTGGCGCCGCCGTTCGGCGAGGCGCGGAAACATCGCGAAGACGCGCTCCAGAGTCTGCTTCTCCCGTGCCCGCGCGCGTTTGGGCGTCGCGCCCATCTCGAGGTTTTCCAGAACCGAGAGATTGGGGAAGACCTGGCGGCCCTCGGCGACGTGGCCGATGCCGGCCTCGCACACGCGATATGAGGGCCAGCCGGTGATATCGGCTCCATCGAAGCGGACATGGCCGCGCGCCGGCTTCTCGATCCCGTGGATCGAGCGGATCAGCGAACTCTTGCCCGCCCCGTTGGCGCCGACGATGGCCACGATCTCGCCCGGGGCGATCTCGAGCGACACGCCGGCCAGCGCCTGCGCGTCGCCGTAGAAGAGGTCGAGGTTCTCGACTTTCAGAAGAGGCGCGCTCATGCCGGTTCCGCTTCGCCGAGATAGACGTCGAGCACGGCCTGATGGCGCGCGATCTCGGCCGGCGTGCCCTCGGCGATCTTCTCGCCGTAGCTCACCACCACGATGTTGGAGGCGAGCGCCATGACGGCGCGCATCACATGCTCGATCAGCAGGATGGTGAGGCCGGTGCGCCTGTTCAGTTCCTGCAGGAAGGTCACCATGACGTCGATCTCGGTTGGCCGCAGCCCGGCCATCACCTCGTCGAGCAGCAGCAGCTTCGGCTCGGTGGCGAGCGCGCGCGCGACTTCGAGGCGCTTGCGATCCGGCAAGGTCAGGCTCTCGGCCGCCTGGTGCCGGCGATCGTGCAGGCCGAGTTGCATCAATATGTCGGCGGCGTAGGCGCGCGCCTCGGGAAGCGCCGGCCGGCGGTGCAGGGCGCCGACCGTGACGTTCTCCAGCACGCTCAGTCCCTTGAACGGCTTTACGATCTGGAAGGTGCGGCCGACGCCCGCGTCGCAGACCAGGTCGGGCCGCAGGCCGGAGATCTGTCGCCCGTCGAGACGCACGCTGCCGGCGTCGGGGCGGTAGACGCCAGCGATCATGTTGAAGATCGTGGTCTTACCCGCGCCGTTGGGCCCGATAAGCGCGTTGATGGCGCCGGCGGGGACGTCGAACGAGACATCGTGCACCGCACGCAGGCCGCGGAAGCTCTTGCCGATCCCGTCGAGTTCGAGCCGGGCACCGCTCATCGCCGCTTCTCCCCGAAGCCGAAGCGGTCGGCGATCCAGGGCCAGACGCCGGCCGGGCGGTACATCACGATCACCAGCAGAGCGAGCCCGTAGAAGATCTGCTTCAGACCGGAGATGTGGAAGACCTCGCTGAGGTCGGTGAAGATCTCGCCGAGGCCGGTCAGCACGACGGCGCCGACGATTGGTCCGAACAACGTGCCCAGGCCACCGATGATCGGCGCCAGGGTGAATTCGATCGAGCGGCCCATGGCGAAGGCCGTCTCGGGGAAGAGGTTGTTGTAGTAGAAGGCGTTCCAGACGCCGGCCAGCGCGGTCAGCGCCGCCGAGATCATGATCGCGATCATCTTGCAGCGCAGGACCGGCACGCCCACCGCCTGGGCGGCTTCCGGATCTTCGCGGATGGCGAGCCAGTAGCGGCCGAGCCGGCTCTCCAGCAGGGCGCGGCAGAGGACGAAGGTGCCGGCGGCCAGTGCCAGGATCACGTAATAGAAGAGCAGCGGCCCGCCGCGCAGGTTCAGGATGTCCGAGGTGGCATCGACCTTGAGGAACAGCCCGCCCGAGCCGCCGGCCCAGCCCCAGTGATCGAAGGCGATGCGCGTGAACTCGCTGAAGGCGATGGTGAGCAGCGCGAAATAGACGCCGGCCAGCGAGAAGCGGAAGCCCAGATAGCCGACGATCGATCCGGCGGCGACGGCGGCCGCCACCGCGACGAAGACGCCGGCCCACGGGCCGATGCCGTAGTGGAAGAAGAGCCCGGCGGCGATATAGCCGCCCACGCCGGCATAGAGCGCATGGCCGAGCGAGAGCTGGCCGGCGAAGCCCATCATGATGTTCCAGGCCTGGCCGACGAAGGCGAAGTAGAGGACCAGGATCAGGACGGAGAGGCCGTATTTTCCGAGCAGCGCCGGTGCGACGAGCAGGAGCACGAGCAGCAGGCCGAGGCCCCACAGGGAGCGGGCCGGCACGCCGCCGGTCAGACGCGCGAGCAGTGTCATGGGCCGCTCTTGCCGAACAGGCCCTGTGGCCGCAGCAGCAGCACCAGGATGAGGATGCCGAAGCTCACCATGCTCTTCAGCGATGGCTGTAGCAGGAGACCGGCAACGGCCTCGCTGACGCCGATCAGCAGGCCGCCGGCCAGCGCGCCGGTCATGCTGCCGAGGCCGCCCACGATGACGATGACGAACGCGAGCAGCGTGTATTCGGCGGCGAGGAAGGGCGTCACCGGAATGATCGTGATCATCAGCGCGCCGGCGGCACCCACGCAGGCGGCGCCCACGCCGAAGGTGAAGGCATAGAGCCGGCGGACGTCGAGGCCCACCACCAGCGCGCCGAGATTGTTGTCGGCGGCGGCGCGGATCGACTTGCCGGTGCGGGTGCGGGTGAAGAAGAGCCAGAGCAGGCCCGCGATCACCACCGCGGTGAGGGCGGCGTGCACGCGGACCGCGTCGAAGACGAAGGGCCCAAGTTCGTAGGAGTCGAACTGCGACTCCAGCTGGATGCCGCGCGAGTCGGGACCGGCGACGACGAGGCAGGCATTCACCAGCAGGATGGCGATGGCCAACAGCAGCAGGAACTGCTGATGCTCGGGCCGGCCGATGAAGGGCGAGATCAATACGCGCTGCAGCGCATAGCCCGCGCCGAAGAAGATCAAGGCAATCACCGGCAGGCTCAGCATCGGCGAGACCTGCAGGTATTCGAAGCCCATCCAGGCGAGATACATGCCGACGACCATGATCTCGCCGTGCGCGAAGTTGACCACACGCATCACGCCGAAAATCACGGACAGACCGAGCGCCATCAGCCCGTAGACCATGCCGGTCAACAGACCCTTGGTGATCGCCTGGGCGAGCGAGAGGAGGAAGTCGGCGGTCATCTGCTCATGCTCCTCTCCGCCCGCGCAGCGGGGGGAGAGGCTGGGTAAGGTGGGTCATACTCCCTCAGGCGCGAAGGAGAGGGAGGGATGTCGCCGGATCAGGTGCGGCGCTTGTCGTTCCATGGCGGCATCGGGAAGACGAGCGGCGCGGCGGCCGATTCGAGCGGCAGCACGACCGTGGGCTTGCGCTTCAGGTTCTCGACCGCCGTGGCCTTGATGTTGACGTTCTGGCCCTTGGAGTCGAACTGGATCGGGCCGCCGACCATCACGTGCTGGTCGATCTTGATCTTGCGCAGCGCCTCCATGAGGTCGCCGGGCTTGGTCGACTTGGCGGCGAGCCAGGCCTGGGCGGCGATCAGGATGCCCTCGAAGGTGAAGCCGCCGTTGAGGTCGAGCTGGTCGTTGGGGAACTTTGCGACATGGCGCTTCTCGAGCGCCTGGGTCATCGCCGATTTCGGATCGAGCCACGGCACGTTCGAGATCATGTACTCGCCGTACTTGCCCATGGTCTTGAGGAAGTCCTGCTCGTAGAGGCCGGGCGCTCCGGGATTAAGGACCCCCATCGGTTCCCAGCGCTGCTTCACCATCTCCTGGACGAGGAGTTTCGCGTCGTTCAGGCGGCTCACCGGCAGCAGCAGCTCGGCCTTGGTGGCCTTGGCCTTGGCGACCTCGACCGAGAGGTCCTTGGCGGCGGCGTCGTAGCTGATCGTGTCGACCAGCTCGTAGGGCATGTCGAGCTTGGGGAACAGCGCCTTGATGCCGTTGATCATCGCGGTGCCGAACGTGTCGTTCACGCTCATCAGCACGGCGGTCTTCGGTGTCTTGCCCGAGACCTTGAAGATCTCCTTGTGCAGGGCCAGCGCGCCGGTGATCAGCATCGGTGCGGTCGGGAAATTGCGCACGACGAACTTGTAGCCCTGCTCCGTGATCTGCGGGGCGGCCGCGATGTTCACGACCAGCGGCACGCCGCGCTGCTCGCAGACCTGGGCGATGGCGATGGTCTGGCCCGAATCGAAGGCGCCGACCAGGATGTGGCAGCCCGCGTCGATCGCCTTCTCGGCCTGGGTGCGGGCGACATCCGGCTTGGTCTCGGTGTCGTAGTTCACGATCTCGAGCTTCACCGGCATCTTCATGTCGGCGAACACGTCATTGGCCACGTCGGCGCCGCGGCGGCAGGCCTGGCCGATCTGCGCCTGCAAGCCCGACGTCGGCAGCAGCAGGCCGACCTTGAGGTTGGCCGGCGCGCCCTGGGCGAACGCCTCGCGCAGCGGCAGGGGAGCGCCCAGCAGGGCGGCGCTGGCGAGAGTCGCCCCGCCGAGAGCAGTACGGCCCAGACGGCGGCGGGTGAAGGTCTTGCGGCCGGTCATTGCGGCTCCTCCCAAGGTTTTTGCTGGCCCGGACTATAGAGGCTGACTTCTGCGCGTGCTAGGTCGGCCGGCATGATGCACAGCCTCGACGACCTCAATCGAGCGACCGCCGGCGAGTTCGCGGCCGCCGTCGGCGACACGTTCGAACTGGCGCCGTGGGTCGCCGAAGCCGCCGCCGCCAAACGCCCCTTCGCCACGGTCGCCGCCCTGCACGAAGCGATGATGGGCGCGGTGCGGGCCGCGCCGCGCGAGCGCCAGCTTGCCTTCGTGTGCGGCCATCCCGATCTCGCCGGCAAGGCGGCGCGGGCGGGCGCGCTCACCGAGGATTCTCGGCACGAGCAGGCCAGCGTCGGTCTGGACACGCTGTCCGAGGAGGAATTCGCGCGCTTCCATCGCCTCAACGACGCCTACAAGGTGAAGTTCGGATTTCCCTTCATCGTCTGCGTCCGTCGCCACACGCGCGATTCGATCCTCGCCCAGTTCGAGCGCCGGCTGCACCACGACCCGGCCACCGAATTCGCTACGGCCCTGCAGGAAATTTTCTTCATCACGCGGCTGCGTCTGGCGGCCAGGGTGACGGGCGAGGGAATGCCGAAAGTGAGCGGCCGGCTCAGTACGCATGTGCTCGACACCCATGCGGGACGACCGGCGGTTGGCATCGCGATCGAGCTCTACGAGTTTGCCGGCGAGCGCGCCCATCGCATCGCCACCGCCACGACCAACGCCGATGGCCGCACCGATGGGCCGCTGATCGGCGGCCGGCCGCTGCCGATCGGCCGCTACGAGCTGCGTTTCGCCGTGGGTGACCATTTCCGCAGCAGGGGCATCGAGCAGGGCGATCCGCCTTTTCTCGACATCGTGCCTTTACGGTTTTCCATTGCCGAGCCGGAGGGGCATTATCACGTCCCGCTGCTCTGCACGCCCTGGAGCTATTCGACGTATCGCGGAAGCTAGAAGTAGGAGGAGGAAACAATGAACTACAGCGACGTATCCCTGATGATCGACGGTGCCTGGACCAAGGGTGCCAACGGCCGGACGATCCCGGTCATCAATCCGGCGACCGAAGAGGTGATCGGCCAGGTGGCCCATGCCGAGAAGGCCGACCTCGATCGCGCGCTCGAGGCCGCCGAGAAGGGCTTCCAGCAGTGGCGCAAGGTTTCGCCGTTCGACCGCTACAAGATCATGCGCAAGGCCGCCGAGCTGATGCGCCAGCGCGCCGACGAGATCGCGACCATCATGACGATGGAGCAGGGCAAGCCGGTGATGGAGGCCAAGGGCGAGACCCTGCTCGCCGGCGACATCATCGACTGGATGGCCGAGGAAGGCCGCCGCACCTATGGCCGCATCGTCCCGGCGCGCTTCGAGAACGTGTACCAGCTCGTGACGAAGGAACCGGTCGGCCCGGTTGCTGCCTTCACGCCGTGGAACTTCCCGATCAACCAGGTGGTGCGCAAGGCTTCGGCGGCGCTGGCCACGGGCTGCTCGATCATCATCAAGGGACCGGAAGACACGCCCGGCTCCTGCGCCCAGCTCATCAAGGCCTTTGTCGATGCCGGCGTGCCGGCGGGCGTCATTCAGCTCGTCTACGGCGTGCCGTCGGAGATCAGCGAGTATCTGATCCCGCATCCGATCATCAAGAAGGTGACGTTCACCGGCTCGACGCCGGTCGGCAAGCAGCTGGCGGCCCTGGCTGGCGCGCACATGAAGCGCGTCACGATGGAACTGGGCGGCCACTCGCCGGCCATCGTGTTCGAGGATGCCGACATCGACCAGGCGGTGAACATCCTGGGCGCCAACAAGTTCCGCAATGCCGGACAGGTCTGCGTCGCGCCGACCCGCTTCCTGGTGCACGAGAAGGTCTATCCGGAGTTCGTCGAGAAGTTCACCGCCTACGCCAAGAACATCAAGGTCGGTAACGGCCTCGACAAGGACACGCGCATGGGCCCGCTCGTCGCCGAGCGCCGCCTGCATGCGATCGATGGCTTCGTGAGCGATGCCATCGGCAGGGGCGCCAAGGTCCAGACCGGCGGACAGCGCAAGGGCAACAAGGGCTACTTCTATGAGCCGACCGTCCTCACCGACGTGCCGCTCGACGCCCGTATCATGAACGAGGAGCCGTTCGGCCCGCTGGCCCCGATCTCGTCGTTCAAGGACTTCGACGGCGTGATGAAGGAAGCCAACCGCCTGCCGTGGGGCCTCGCGGCCTACGCCTACACCACGAACAGCAAGACCATGACCCAGGTCGGCGCCGCCTTCGAAAGCGGCATGGTGTCAATCAACCACCATGGTCTCGCGCTGCCGGAAGTGCCGTTCGGCGGCATGAAGGACTCGGGCTACGGCTCGGAAGGCGGCATCGAGGCGCTCGAGGCCTACCTGAACACCAAGTTCATCAGCCAGCTCGGCATGTAGCCCGGCGCAGGCTGAAAAATCCGGCCCTCCTCCGATTCGTCGGGGGAGGGTTTTTCATGTGCGAAACCTGTCGCCCCTCGGAACGGAGGGCCAACACAGGCTCGCCTTTTGGCCGCGCCGTTCTATACCGGTCTCGTCTCGATCGAGGAGCATGTGCATGAAGCGTAGAAATGTTCTGGCCGCCTTGGGCGGCCTTCCGGTCGCCGCCGCGCTGGGCTCTGGTGCCCGGGCGCAGGAAGCCTATCCCGCCCGGCTCGTGAAGATCCTCGTGCCGTTCGGTCCGGGCGGCTCCACCGACATCATCTCGCGCCTGATCGGCAAGCAGCTCGAGACCATGACGGGCAAGCCCTTCGTCATCGAGAACAAGCCCGGCGCCACCGGCATGATCGGCACGACGCAGGTCAAGAATTCCCCGGCGGACGGCTACACGCTCCTGCTCGGCTCGACCAGCACCCTGGCGGCCAATCCAAGCCTCTACAAGCAGATGACCTACGACCCGACCGACTTCACGACGGTTGCCGTCAACGGCGCCACCGGCAACTTCATGCTGGTGAAGCCGGATGCGCCGTACAAGACGGTGAAGGAGTTCGTCGAGTACGCCAAGAAGCAGCCGAAGCCGCTCTTCTCGGGCTACGGCAACGCCTCTTCGCGCGTGCCGGCGGCCCTGTTCGAGGTCACGACCGGCGTGAAGTTCGAGGAAGTCGCCTATCGCGACGCCGTCTCCTCGATCCAGGATCTCAATGCCGGCCGCGTCGATTGCGTGTTCCCCGACCAGGTGGTCGGCGAGAGCTACGTCCGTTCGGGCTATGTGCGGGCGCTCGCGGTCACGTCGAAGGAGCGCTCGCCGCTGTTTCCCGACGTTCCGGCCATTGCCGAGACCTATCCGGACTATGTGATCATCGCCTTCTCCTGCTTCTCGGTGCGCAAGGAGACGCCCGACGACATCAAACAGAAACTGAACCGCCTGATCATGGACGCGATCTACGAGCCGGCGATTCTGGAGCGCGTGAAGCAGCTCGGCTTCATCCCGCCGCCGCGGGACTGGACGATCGCCCAGTGTGATGCCTTCGTGGCCAAGGAGCGCGAGGATTGGACCAAGTACATCAAGCTCGCGAAGATCGAGCCGCAGTAAGACGCGGTATTGCGCCAACGCGGCCGGACGCTAAGCTCCCGGCCGAATGAGCGGGATTGCACGGCGGAGCTTGCTGGGGGGATTGATGGCGGCGGGTGCCGGACCGGTGGTCCCGGCGCGCGCCAGCGACTGGCCCACCCGCACCGTGTCGTGGATCGTGCCGTTCCCGGCCGGCGGCGGCTCCGACATGTTCTCACGCCCCATCGCGGCGCGGGTCGCCGAGGCGATCGGCGAATCGGTGGTGATCGACAATCGCAGCGGTGCCGGCGGCACGGTGGGCACGGCCGTCGCCGCCCGTGCGGCGCCGGACGGCTATACGATGCTGGTGGGCGATACCGGCCTCGTCTATGCGCCGACCATCTATCCGCGCGCCGGTTTCGACTTCCTGCGCGACTTCGCGCCGATCGCCGCCTTCGGCCGTGTGCCCTATGCGCTGGTGATCAATCCGGCGCGGATCGATGCGGCGAATCTCGAAGCCTTCATCGAGATGGCAAAGAAGAAGCCGGGCAGCATCGACATCGGCTCGGCCGGCCTGGGTACCGTGACCCATCTCGCCATCGGGCTGTTCGAGGATCGTGCCGGTGTGAAGTTCACGCACGTTCCCTATCGCGGTGGCGCGCCGATGCTGCAGGACCTGCTGGCCGGCCAGATCGGCGCCGCCTTCGTGCTGGTGAGCGCGGTGGCGGGCGCCGTCCAGTCGGGCAAGCTGCGCGCGCTCGCCGTGATCAACCGCCGCCGCGATGCCCAGCTGCCGGACGTGCCGACGGCGCACGAGGCGGGGCTGGCCGACTTCCGAATGACCACCTGGTTCGGCCTGTTCGCGCCGATCCGCACGCCCGACGTCGTGCTCGACCGCGTCCATGCTGCGGTACAGCGAGCCCTCGGCTCCGACGAGGTGAAGCGCCTGTGGGCTCAGCATGGGGCCAAGGTCGAGCTCGAAAGCCGCGCCGACTTCGCGAACTTCATCGGCCGCGAGGTCGAGCGGTGGACCCGCATCGCCAAGGCCGCCAACGTCCAGATGGAGTGAACCGATGACGGACTCGCGGTCTCTTTCTCGCCGGGCCGCCCTGGGCGGCCTGCTGGCCGTGGGCGTGTCAGGATCGGTCCATGCCCAGCAGTGGCGTCCGCCGCGGGCCATGAACTGGATCGTGCCGTTCCCGCCCGGCGGCTCGAACGACACTTTCGCGCGTCCCGTCGCCGCCCTGGTCAGCCAGCGCTTTGGCCAGCCGGTGGTGGTCGAGAATCGCAGCGGTGCCGGCGGTACCCTTGGCGGCATGGTGGTGGCTCGGGCGCGTCCCGACGGCTGCACCCTGCTGGTCGCCAACAGCGCACAGTCCTTCGCGACGGTCGTCTACCCCGAGTCGGGCTTCGATCTGCTGCGCGACTTCGCACCGGTGAGCAACATCGCCAAGGTCCCCGTCGGGCTGGTGGTCAACCCGGCCAAGCTCGACGTCAAGGATCTCGCGGCCTTCCTCGCCGCGGCGCGCAAGGCACCCGACTCGATCAACATCGGCTCCTCGGGCCTCGGCACCATGCCGCATCTCGCCATCGAGCTGTTGCAGAGGCGCACCGGCATCAGGCTGACGCACGTGCCCTATCGGGGCGGCGGCCCGGCGTTGCAGGACCTGCTGGCGGGCCAGCTCGACGCCACCTTCCAGCCGCTCAGCACCGTCGCCTCCTATGTCCAGTCCGGCAAACTGCGCGCACTTGCTGTCGCAACCACGAAGCGCGAGAGCGTGCTGCCCGAGGTGCCGACCTTCGCCGACGCGGGCGTGAAGGATTTCGAGGTCAGCACCTGGTACGGCCTGTTTGCGCCCGTGAAGACGCCTGCCATCGCGCTCGACGCGCTGCATGCTGCCGTGCAGTCGGCGCTTGCCGAGCCCGACATCAAGCGCATCTGGCAGGAACAGGGCGCTAGCATCGACCTCGAAAGCCGCCGGGCCTTCGGCGACTTCGTGAAGGCCGAGGTCGAGCGCTGGAGCGCCATCGCCCGCACCACCGGCCTGCCGATGGAGTGAATACAGGCGAGAAGGTTTGACCCTCAAGTTCCGTCGTCTCGACCGGAGCGCGCAGCGCGGAGCGGAGAGACCTCCTCTCCACCAAAAGCCAGCAAATGGAGGAGCGAAGGTCTCTCCACTCCGCCTCGCTTCGCGCGGCTACGGTCGAGACGACGGGATTTTCTTTCTTTAGATTCACTCCGGTCGGATTAGGTCTGGCCGCCGCCGTTCACCTGCAGCATCTGGCAGTTCACGTAGGCACCGCCATCTGAGACCAGCATGCCGAGCACGGAAGCGACCTCGGCGGGCGTGCCCATGCGGCCGAGCGGGACCTTGGCCATCGTCTCGAGGCGATGATGGTTTGATTCGTCGTCGTCCTCGACATCGGCCGAGATCGGGCCGGGCGAGATGGCATTGACGGTGATGCCCTTGGGCCCGAACTCCTTGCCCAGCGCCTTGGTGAGGCCCCAGACGCCGTGCTTGGCGACCGAGACCGGGGCGCGACCGGCATAGCCGTGCATCGCATTCATGCCGGTGAAGTTGACGATGCGGCCCCATCCTTTCTGCACCATGCCGGGCAGGCAGGCCTGCGACAGCCACACGGCGGCGTCGAGGTCGACCGAGATGACGCGCCGCCAGTCGGCCTCGCTCATTTCCAGGAAGGGCTTGGCCGGCCGAAGGGCCGCGTTGTTCACCAGCACGTCGACTGATCCGAACTTCGCCATCGCCTCCTGGGCCATGCGGCGGCATTCCTCGGGGCTGCCGACATCGGCCATGACGACCAGCGCCTCGACGCCGAGCGCGGCGGCTTCCCTGGCGACCGACTCGCAGGCCTTGCGGTCGGACGAGCCGTTGATCACGACGTCGTAGCCCATCCGGGCAAGCTGCAGCACACAGGCGCGGCCGATGTTTCGGCCGGCGCCGGTCACCAAAGCTGTTCTGCGCGTCGAGGCCATTCTATATCTCCCGCTTCATGTGTTCAGAGGGCGTGACGTGGAGCTGAAGACAATTTTGCTCGGACAGCGCCCGGCGCGAGTCTGGACCGGCGGCAGCGGTGAGGCAATCGTGCTGCTGCACGGCGGCTGGGCGGGCCAGGAAGCCTACTGGTCGACCGTGACCGACGATTTCGAACGCACGCATCTCGTCGTCGTGCCGGAGCTGCCGCTGGTCCACTCGCCCGAGGGTCTCACGAGCTTCGGCGCCTATGCCACCTGGCTCGCCGGCAGGACGCGTCCTCGACAAGAACGGTGCGCGCAAGATGCGGCTGTCCCTGGAGCAGTCGCGACTCGTGACGATCCCGGAGCCGGCCACCTGCCGCAGATCGAGCGCCCGGTCGAACTCCTCCGGGCGCTGCGCAGGTACCTGAAGCGGCAGGCTGGCGGTGGGGCCCTGTCATCCATCTGACTGATATGCTGTTCTAAGCGGCACGCGTATCGGCTCTGGCGCTTGAGGAGACCATCATGGCAGGGGGGCATTCCCACGGTTCAGGGCATTCCCACGGTTCGCCCAGCCGGTCGCAGGCAGGCGGCTCGGCGGCGGCCCAACACAAGACGCGGCTGAAGTGGGCGCTGGTTCTTACGGCCTCGTTCATGGTGGTCGAGGTGATCGGCGGTCTGCTCACCGGCAGCCTGGCGCTCATCGCCGACGCCGCTCACATGTTGACGGACGCCGGCGGCCTCGCCCTCGCCCTCATCGCCATCAACTTCGGCGAGCGTCCGGCAACGCCGCAGAAGACGTTCGGCTACGTCCGCATGGAGGTGCTGTCGGCGCTGGCCAACGCGATGGTCCTGTTGGTCGTGACGGCGTTCGTGCTCTACGAGGCCTATGATCGTTTCCTGAATCCGCCCCCGGTCCTCGGTGGGCCCATGATGGCGGTCGCCATAGCCGGCCTGATCGTCAATCTCATCAGCATGAAACTGCTGTCGGCGGGTTCGTCGGACAGCCTCAACGTCAAGGGTGCCTATTTCGAGGTGATGAGCGACATGCTGGGGTCGCTCGGCGTCCTGATCGCCGCCGTCGTCATCCTCCTCACCGGATGGACGCTCGCCGATCCCCTGGTCGGCGCCGGCATCGGCCTCTTCATCATCCCGCGCACATGGATGCTCCTGCGCGAGGCGATCCATATCCTGATGGAGGGTACGCCGCCCCACGTCGATCTGACGTTGCTGGAAAAGACGCTGCTCGCCATTCCCGGCGTCACGGCTGTCCATGACCTTCATGTCTGGACCATTACGTCCGGCATCGACTCCATGAGCTGCCATCTCGTGATCGCCGACATGGCCCGTTCGCGGGAAACTCTCGCCGCGGCGCAAGCGGCGATGCGCAACACGTACGGCCTGTCTCACAGCACCATCCAGATCGAGGATCAGGCGCTGCGAGCGGAAGAAGGCGTTTCGCGTATCTGAGGAATGATACGGACTAGACCGCACCACCCGACTTGAGGCCGGCGATGGCCTTTGCGTCGTAACCCAGACCGGCCAGGACCTCGTCGGTGTGCTGGCCGAGATCCGGGGTCGGATTGAGCGCCTTGGGTTGCGGATAGTCCGACAGGTTGATCGGCTGGCCGACCACCTTGATCTCGCCCAGCGTGGGATGGTTGACCGGGCGGGCGATGCCGAGGTGCTGGACCTGCGGTTCGGCGAAGGTCTTGTCGATCGTGTTGATCGGGCCGCACGGCACGCCGGCCTTGTTCAGCGATTCGATCCAGTGGGCGCTGGTGTTGGTCTTCGTCACCTCGGCCAGCCGCTCGTTCAGCGCCTTGCGGTTCTGCGAGCGCAGTGCCGGGGTCGCGTGCTCGGGATGGTCGATCAGCGCCTGGGCGCCCAGCGCCAGCGCCGCGCGCTTCCACATCTTGTCGCCGGCGGCGGCGATGTTGATGTAGCCGTCGCTGGTCGGGAAGACGCCGGTCGGGATGCTGGTCGGATGGTCGTTGCCGGCCTGCTTCGGCACCTCGCCTTTCATCAGCCAGCGCGAGGCCTGGAAGTCGAGCATGAAGATCTGCGCCTCGATCAGCGAGGTGTGGACCCACTGACCCTTGCCGGTGCGCTCGCGCGTGTAGAGCGCCAGCATGATCGCCTGGGCGAGCAGGAGACCCGAGGTCAGGTCGGCGATGGGAATGCCGACCCGCATCGGGCCGCGGCCCGGCTCGCCGGTGATCGACATCAGGCCGCCCATGCCCTGGGCGATCTGGTCGACGCCGGGGCGCGCCGCGTCCGGGCCGCTCTGGCCGAAGCCTGCGATCGAGCCGTAGATGATGCGCGGGTTGATCGACGCCACCGTGTCGTAGTCGACCTTGAGGCGATGCTTCACGTCGGAGCGGTAGTTCTCGACGATGACGTCGGCCTTGGCCGCGAGCTTCATGAAGATCGCGTGCCCCTCGGGGCTCTTGAGGTTGAGCGTCATCGACTTCTTGTTGCGGTGCAGGTTCTGGAAATCGAACCCGTGGCGCGCGCCGCCCATCGAATCGTTGTTCTTGCCGCCCTCGGACGGGGGCGGTGGCGGCTCGATCTTGATGACATGCGCGCCCCAGTCGGCGAGCTGGCGCACGGCGGTCGGGCCGGCGCGATGCGCCGTGAGGTCGAGGACGGTGAGGTGGGAGAGGGGCAGGGCGGTCATCGGGTGATTCCTCCCTTTCCCTAGCGGCCCTTGAAGGCCGGCTTGCGCTTCTCCATGAACGCGCGGCGGCCTTCCTTGAAATCCTCGCTGTCGAAGCAGGCCTCCGCCATCCTGTCGAGCTTCGCGTGGTCCTGCTTCGACTCGGGCTTCGCGATCTCGCGCGCCGCGGCCTTGGCGAGCGCGATCGTCAGCGGCGCGTTCTGCGCGATGGCGCCGGTGATGCCGTCGACCATGGCGTCCAGCTCGGCATCGGCGGCGACGCCGTGCACCAGGCCCATGTCGTAGGCTTCCTTGGAGGAATACTGCTTGGCGGTGAACAGGAACTCCATGGCGCGCGGCAGGCCGACGATGCGCGAGAAGCGCTCGATGCGCAGGAAGCCGTAGCCGAGGCCCAGCTTGGCGGCCGGTACGCCGAAGCGCGCGCCCTCGTTGCAGTAGCGCAGGTCGCAGCAGGCCGCGAGGTTCATGCCGCCGCCGATGCAATAGCCGGTGATCTTGGCGATGGTCGGCTTGGGGAAGTCATAGAGCGCCTCGTAGCCTTCCTTGGAAATGGCGTCGTAGCGGACCTGCGCTTCGGCGTTGGCGCGTTCGCTTTCGAACTTCGAGATGTCGGCGCCCGAGACGAAGGCCTTGCCGCCCGACCCGCTGACGACGAGGCAACGGATCTCCGGATCCTGGGCGAAGTCCTTCAGGATGCTGACGAAGCCGTCCCACATGTCGAGCGAGACCGCGTTGAGCTTCGCCGGGTTGTTGAAGACGACGTGGCCCACGGCGCCCTCGCGGCGACCGATGATTTTCTGTTCCTGCATACCGGCAATCCTTCCAATGAGGCGGCGAATATAGCCTGCGTCGGCCGATTTGAATAAGGTGCGAACCAACCGGGAGGAATCGTGGCCTCAGTCGAACTGAAGGGCCTTTCCAAGCACTACGGCGCTGCCGTCGCTGTCGACGACGTATCGCTGCGCGTGGAACATGGCCAACTGGTCTGCCTGCTGGGCCCGTCGGGGTGTGGAAAGACCACGACTTTGCGATTGATCGCCGGCTTCATCGAGCCTTCGTCTGGCGAAATCGAGGTCGGCGGCAAGGTCCTGTCTTCGTCGTCGCGCACGGTCCCGCCCGAAGGCCGCAAGATGTCGATGATCTTCCAGAGCTACGCGCTGTGGCCGCACATGACGGTGGCGGAGAACGTGGCCTACGGGCTCAAGATCCGGAAGCTCGACCGCGCCATCATCGAGAGCAAGCTGAAGGCGATCCTCTCGACCGCGCGCCTCGAGGCGTTGGCCGAACGCTATCCCGGCGAACTGTCCGGCGGGCAACAGCAGCGCGTGTCGCTGGCGCGGGCGCTGGTGGTGGAGCCCGAGACCTTGTTGCTTGACGAGCCTCTGTCCAACCTCGACGCCAACCTGCGCGAGGAGATGCGTTTCGAGATCCGACGCCTCCACGACCGGTATCGCTACACGACGGTCTACGTGACCCACGACCAGGCCGAGGCCATGACCACGGCCGACCTGATCGCGGTGATGAACAAGGGCAGGGTGGAACAGTTGGGACCGCCTGAAGAGATCTATGGGCGACCGCGTTCGGAATTCGTCGCGCGCTTCATTGGCGGATCGAACGTGCTCGGAGCGACGGCGCTCGATGAGAGCCGCGTCTCGGTCGCCGGCGCGGTGTTGCGGACGACGGGGCGGAAGCTGGTCGCCGGCCGGCCCGTCGCCGTCTCGGTGCGCCAGCACGAGATCGGCCTGGGTCTCCAATCACCATCCTCGGAGGCGGAGAATCGGCTTCGCGGCGTGGTGACCCGGCAGGTCTTCCTGGGCGCGACGCGCGACTACACGGTGACGCTCGACGATGGGACCGAGCTGCGCGTGACGGCGCCGCCCGGTCAGAACATCACGCCGGGCCAGTCGGTCTGGCTGCACTTGCCGGCGGAACAGTGCCGGGCCTTGGCGGAGGAATGAACATGACGAGGAAGCTGACGCGACGCCATGTGCTTGCCGCCTCGACGGCGGCGGCCGCGGGTTCGTTCATCACGCCGGTGCGGGCGGCACCGCCGGAGCCCACCAAGATCACGCCGGCGCTGATCGAGGCGGCGAAGAAGGAAGGCAAGTTCTCCTGGTACACATCGGTCGACCTGGCGCTCGGCGAGAAGGTCGCCAAGGCCTTCGAGGCCAAGTATCCGGGGATCACGATGAAGGTGGAACGCTCGGGCGCGGAGCGCAACTTCCAGCGCATCGGCCAGGAGTTTCAGAACAGGATCTATAACTGCGATGTCGTAAACAGTTCCGACGCCGCGCATCTCATCGTCTGGAAGCGAGCCAAGATGCTGGCGCCGTTCGTGCCTGAGGACGTGGCGCAGTACTTTCCGGATGCGCACAAGGACCCCGACGGCATGTTCGCCTCGTGGCGCATCACGCTCTGCCCGATCGCCTACAACACCAGGCTCGTGAAGGCCGAGGATGCGCCGAAATCCTATGCCGACCTGCTCGATCCGAAATGGATGGGCAAGATCGTCAAGGCGCATCCCGGCTACAGCGGCACCATCATGACGGCAACGCAGCAGCTCAGCCGTGACCTCGGCTGGCCGTGGTTCGAGAAGCTGGCCAAGCAGAAGGTCATGCAGGTCCAGTCGGCGACCGAGCCGCCCAAGAAGCTGGCGCAGGGCGAACGCGCGGTAATGGCCGACGGCGGCGAGTATGTCGCCGCTGAGCTGAAGGCGCGGGGCGAACCGGTCGAGATCGTCTACGCCAGCGAGGGCACGCCGCTGATCACCGGGCCTTCCGCGGTGATGGCCAATGCACCCAATCCCAACGCGGCACGCCTGTTCCAAGCCTGGTCGATGACTCGCGAGGCGCAGCAACTCAACATCGATGTCGGCGCCCTGCGCTCGGCGCATCCCCAGACCACGGACCGTGCCGACATGAGGAAATTCTCCGACATCAAGATGCTGAAGGAAGAAGCGAACGTCGTTGCCGATCAGGCCGACGCGATCAAGGCCCAGTACGTCAAATACTTCAAGGTGTAGCCCATGCGCCGTCGCCAATTCGTCGCCGCCGCGGCGGCTTCCACCGTCCTTGCGCCGCTCGGCGCACGGGTCCTGTCCGCCGCGCCTCCGCCGCAGGCCATCACACCGGCGCTGATCGAGGCGGCAAAGAAGGAAGGCAAGGTCACCTACTACACGGCAATGGACCTCTCGGTCGCCGAGCCGATGGCCAAGGCGTTCGAGGCGAAGTATCCCGGCATCAAGGTCGCGGTCGAGCGTACCGGTGCGGAGCGGCTGTTCAACCGCATCGGCCAGGAAGTGGGCAGCAACATCCGCAGGGTCGACGTCGCCAACAGCTCCGACGCCGCGCATTTCATCGTCTGGAAGCGCCAGGGCTGGCTGGAGCCGTTCCTGACGCCCGACATGGCGGAGAACCTGGCGGCCGATCAGCGCGATCCCGACGGCGCCTTCGTCAACCAGCGCACCCACCTCTCGGCCATCGCCTACAACACCAGGATGGTGAAGCCCGAGGACGTGCCCAAGGGCTTCGTCGATCTGCTCGATCCGAAGTACTCGGGCAAGCTGGTGAAGGGGCATCCCGGTTACTCCGGCACGATCATGACCGCGACCCAGCAGCTCGCGAAGGCGCTGGGCTGGGAGTATTTCGAGAAACTCTCGAAGCAGAAGGTGCTGCAGGTCCAGTCGGCCACGGAGCCGCCCAAGCGCATCGAGGCCGGCGAGCGCGCCATCGCCGTCGACGGCAGCGACTATCTTTTCTGGATGGCGAAGGAGCGCGGCGCGCCGATCGAGGTCGTGCATGCCGTCGAGGGCACGCCGCAGGTGTCCAACCCCATGGCGGTCTTCAAGGCCTCGCCCAATCCCAACGCCGCACGCCTGCTGGTCGGCTGGATCATGTCGCCGGAGGGCCAGGAATTCATCGTCAACGTGAGCGGCCAGTATCCCGCCAACAGGCTGGTCAAGGCCAAGGCTGGTCGCCCGGCGCTCGCATCGATCAAGACGCTGCCCGAGGACCCGCTCGAGGTCGAGAAGACGGCGGACGAGATCAAGACGCGGTACCAGCGATACTTCAAGGTATGACGCGCAACTTCGATCTCTCGCGGCCCGTTCTCGCAGCCGTCGCCGCCCTGCTGGCGGTGATGATCGTGCTGCCGGTCGGTTGGCTGCTGGTCGTGAGCCTGACCGGCAAGGACGGTGGCATCACGCTCGCCAACTTCGTGGCGCTGTTCACCGACCCCACCTTCGTCGACCCGCTGATCACCACCCTGATCATCGCCTGCTCGGTGAGCGCGATCTGCTGCCTCGTCGCGGCGCCGCTGGGTTGGCTGGTGGCGCGAACCGACATGCCGTTTGCGCGCACGATCCGCACGCTGGTCATGGCCTCGCTGGTGACGCCGCCCTTCGTCGGCGCCATCGCCTGGGAAATGCTGGCGGCGCCCAACTCGGGGCTGCTGAACCAGCTGTGGCGCCTGCTCAGCGGCATGCCGCCCGACGAGGCCCTGTTCGACATCTACAGTCTCGGCGGCCTGATATTCGTCATCTCCTGCTACACGTTTCCCTACGTTTTCATCCTGGTCGCCAATGCGCTCGACCGGATGCCGGGCGAACTGGAAGACGCGTCGTCGATGCTGGGCGCCAAGACCTGGCAGACCGCGCGCCTGATAACCGTGCCGCTGGCGCTGCCGACCCTGCTGGCGGGCGCCCTGGTCGCCTTCCTGCAGGCGCTGAATCTGTTCGGCTCGCCCGCCATCCTGGCCATCCCCGCGGGCTTCCACACGCTGACGACGCGCATCTGGAGCCTGTTCCAGTTCCCGCCCAAGCCCGAACTCGCGGCGGCGGCCTCGGTGCCGCTGCTTGTGCTGACGGTGCTGCTGCTGCGCGCCCAGGCGATGGCGCTCGGTCGGCGCGGCTACGCGGTGCTGGGCGGCAAGTATGGTGCGCCGCGGCCCATCCGACTCGGCTGGTTGCGCGGTCCGGCCGTCGCGCTGGCGCTGTTCGTCCTCGCCATGCCGCTCTTCCTGCCTTACGCGGCGCTGTTCAACTCGGCCTTCTCGCGCGTGGCTTCGCGCATCGTCGGCCCGGAGACGATCACGCTGCACAATGTGAAGTTCACCTTCCTCGAACTGAGCTCCACCATGCCGGCGCTGAAGAACACCTTCCTGCTGGCGACGGCCTCAGCAACCCTGGGCGCACTGCTTGCGCTGCTCATCGCCTACATCGTGGCGCGCAAGGCGGTGCGCGGCTATCGCGTGCTGGGCTTCCTCGCCACCGCACCGCTCGCGATCCCGGGCATCGTGCTGGGCGTCGGCCTGTTCCTCGCCTATACGCGCCCGCCGCTCGCGCTCTATGGGACGCTCTGGATCCTGCTGATCGCCTTCGTGACGATTGAGTTGCCGGCGGCCTATCAGCAACTCGGTTCGGCCTTCCATGCCGTGCATCCCGAGCTGGAGGAGGCGGGCCGCATGCTCGGGGCGACCCGGCTCAGGACATTGGCCGACATCACCGCGCCGCTGCTGCGCTCCGCCGTGATCGCTACGTGGTGCTTCATCTTCGTCGCCACGATCCGCGAGCTGTCCGCTGCCGTTATCCTGTTCACGTCGGAAACGAAGGTTCTTTCGGTTCTGATTTTCGACCTGAAGGAAAGCGGTGACGTCGGGGCCATTGCGGTGCTCAGCCTCACCATGGTGGCGATAACCACCGTCGTGATCGCCGCGGCCAATCGGCTTCATGCACGGCCCCAGAGTCGAGCTGCCTGATGGCGGCTTGCGAAGCCGATGACGAGAAGGCGCAATCGGAACCTGATCGGGGACTGGTAATTCCGGCCCTTCCGATCCTCAGTCGAGTATGGCCACCTCGTCGACCGTGATCGGCTTGGCAAGCAGTCCCAGAGTTTCCAGCGTGTTGATCGTCGCTTCCCAGCCGGCGCGGGTCTGCTGGCCGGTCGGCGGTCCCGAGAGCTGCTGGGAGACGGTCGCCATGCTGCGGTCGACGTACCGCGGGGCCAGTCGTGGAAAGACTCGGGAGAAATTGGACGCCGCGTCGGCCGGTCGCTCCCGCACCATGTTGTAGCCTTCCTGTACGGCCTCCTGGACATTCCTTGCGATCTCGCGCCTGACCGGATCGGCCCAGGCGGCGTCGTTGACGATGAGGTTGAGACTGTAGGCCTTCACGCCGAAGTCGCTCAGCCGAATCATGGTGATGCGGCGTCCCTCGGCGATCAGCATCGACGGCGCCATCTCGTCATAGTCGATCAGCGCATCGACCTTCCTCTCGACCAGGTCATAGGCACTCCAGCCGACAGTGATCTCCTTGATCCTGCTGCGGTCGAGACGGTTGGCGGCGACCAGGGCGCGGAACTCCTCGTTGGTGATGCTGCCCGGCACGAGCCCCAGCGTCTTGCCGTAGAGATCGCGCGGATGGGCGATGCGGTCCTCGCCGCGACTATAGATCACGGTGGGAGTCTTCGCGTAGTAGACGGCAAGGCTCTTGATCGGCTGCCCCCTGGAACGGCCGATGGCGGTGGCGGTGCCGCTCGACGAGCCGATCCAGTATGGCGTGCCCGAGCCGATCATCTCCGCCGATGAGATCGCACCCTGGGTCTCCGCAAAAGTGACCTCGAGGCCGCGGCGCTCGAAAGCGCCCATCTCGCGGGCAAGGTAGAAGCCGGCAAAGGTCGGCAGTGCCTTCCAGTCGAGCAGGATCCCGACCTTCTGGGGAATGTCGGCGGCGGATTGCGCGATCGCCGGCGCCGGAAACAGCGAGGCGAGGGCGGAGGCGAGCACCATTCGGCGGGAAGGGATCATCAAGGGTCCTGGAACAGCCTGCGGCCGGAAAGTAGGGGCGGAACATGTCATAAACACGTCCGGATGGGAGATCGATTTTCACTCCGGAGCGTATGTCTATGGCTCGTGCTGCGGCGATCCCGCCCTCGTGCCACGCGGGAAGCCGCTGCAGGCCGACCAGAACGGAATACGCGTGGCGAGTGCTCGCGCGGCACAGCGCGAACGTGACGTGACGGGCGTGTCGTTGCTTGCGGCGTGCCGGACTTGAAGCCATATCTTCAGGCCATGAAATCGCTCCTGTCGGCACTGCTCGTGCTCCTCGTCGCGGCCCTGGCGACACCCGCGACGGCGCAATCCTACGAAGACCAGATGCGTCAGGCGGCGGGTGCCTATGAGCGCAAGGACATGGCGACCGCCGTCCGCATCTGGAAAGTGTGGGCCGCGAAGGGCGAAGCCGAGGCGCAGACCCTGCTCGGCGCCATGCACTGGAGCGGCGAAGGCGTGCCGCGCAACCTGAACGAAGCGGCAAGGCTCTACCTTGCTGCTGCCCAGCAGGGCTACGCGCGC
>CANIEC010000021.1 GCA_947466085.1 Rhodospirillales bacterium | reverse complement strand
TTCGGTTCGGTTCCGGATTCGCAGATCAAGCCGCAAGGCGTGCCGGTCGCCGGCACGAACAACTGGCCGACGGGCACGGGTAACGGGGCGCCTCCCTCCGGTCAGGCCGGAACGACGACCATCATCGACTGGCACTATGGCACCAATATCGCCATCGCCTTCGATCCGTCGAAGGACAAGCTCGATTTCGGCTGGTTCAAGGCCAGCGAATTCTCGGTCAAAGAGGTCGATGGTTCGACGGTCATCAGCATCGAGGGCAACCGCCAGACCTACGTTCTGACGGGCGTGTCGCTTGCGGAACTTGACCACAACAACATCGCTGCCCGCGACGCCACGGCGCGCGCGGAATGGCAGCAGCTGATCGATTCGGCCGAGGGACCTGTGGCAGTCGTGCCGCAATTCTCGATCGCCAACGGCACCCTCGCCGAGGGCAATGCCGGCAAGAGCCAGATGGTCTTCACCGTCACGCTTTCGCAGGCAGCGACCGCCCCCGTTTCGGTTGGCTATACGACCGTGAACGGTACGGCCATTGCCGGCCAGGACTATGCATCGGTTGTCGGTACGCTGACGTTCGCGGCAGGCGAGACTGCCAAGACGGTGAGCGTCGACATTCTGGGCGATACCCTCGTCGAGACCAACGAGACTTTCTCCCTGTCGTTGTCGTCGCCGACAGGAGCCACGATTGCCAAGGGTCAGGCCACGGGCACCATCGTCAACGACGATATCGATGCGCAGCCCGCCGCGCCGCCTGCCATCTCCATCGCAGACCTGTCGACCAGGGAGGGTAACGGCGAGCACAACCACTTCATGTTCGCCGTGACGCTGGACAAGGCATCGTCCGTGCCGGTGACGGTGCAGTACAGGACCGTCGATGGCGGCGCGGCCGGCGGCGTGGACTACGCGCCTGCCACGGGGACGGTGACGTTCGCGCCGGGCACGACCTCGCAGATGATTCACGTGGATATCCTGGGCGACAGCGTCGCCGAGGCTGACGAGACATTCACCGTGCTGCTGTCGTCGCCGGTCGGCGCCACGATTGCCGACGGCTCGGGCACCGGCACGATCACCAACGACGATGGGGCCGCGCCGGTCCTGCCAGGCCTGTCGGTATCGGATGCCACGCGGGCCGAGGGAAATTCGGGCACGGGCATGCTCGACTTCACCGTGTCGCTGTCGAAGGCGGCCACGGGTCCGGTGACGGTTCGCTACGGCACCGCCAACGGCACGGCGAGTGCGGGTTCGGACTATACGGCGAAGTCGGGCACACTTACCTTTGCGGCGGGCGAGACCTCGAAGACGGTCTCCGTGGCCGTATCGGGCGATGCCGCCGTCGAGGCGAACGAGACGCTGACGCTGAACCTCTCGCGCGCCAGCGGTGCCAGGATTGCCGACCGCTCCGGCACGGGCACGATTACCAACGACGACGTTGCTGTCCCGCCCAGCGGGACAGCGGTTGGTTATAAGGTCAGCGACAACTGGGGCGCAGGCTTCATCGGCAACATGCAGGTTGCCGCCGGCGCTACGGCCCTGAAGGGCTGGACCGTCGAGTTCGACGCGGCGTTCGACATCACCAACATCTGGAACGCCCAGATCGTGAGCCACGTTGGCAATCACTACGTCATCAAGAACATGTCCTATAACGGCACGGTCGGCCCCCACCAGGAGACAAGCTTCGGTTTCCAGGCGACGCCGGGCAGCGATGGGACAGCGGCTACGGGCTTTACGCTCAATGGCATGCCGTCCGGCAGCGGGACGCCGGCACCCGCGCCGGCCCTGCCAAGCCTTTCGATATCGGATGCCACGCGGGCCGAGGGAGATTCGGGCACGGCCATGCTCGACTTCACCGTGTCGCTGTCGAAGGCGGCCGCGGGTCCGGTGACGGTTCACTACGGCACCGCTAACGACACCGCGAGTGCGGGTTCGGACTATACGGCAAAGTCGGGCACACTCACCTTCGCGGCGGGCGAGCAGAGCAAGGTCATCCAGGTGCCCCTTGCCGGGGACAAGCTGGCCGAAGGCAACGAAAAGTTCATGGTCACGCTGACCGATGCTCAGGGCGCCGTCATAGGACGCGGCACCGCAACGGCCACCATCAAGAACGACGATGCGGCGCCTGCGTCGCCACCATCGCCACCCGTCACCGATACGACGGCTTATGGAACGTCGAGTGGCGATCTGGAGGCCCTGATGGCAGTGGTGGATTCATGGAACGGCGGCTTCAACGCGGCCGTGACCATCCATAACGACGGGGGAGCCATCTCCGGCTGGCAACTCGAAATCGAGACGCTTAGCGAGATCACCAGCATATGGAATGCGGAGATCGTGTCGCACGATGCCAGTGGTTACGTGGTCCGCAACGCAGCCTGGAACGGGAAGGTCGATGCAGAGGCCGACGTGAGCTTCGGCTTCACCGCGACAGGGCCGGCGGACCCGTCCAAATTCGACTTTCTGATCTGATCGCCGTCCCTTTTTTGCTGGGAGCGCGCCACTCCAGTGGCGCGCTCCCAGCGATGATCAGTTGATCGGACCCATGATCTTGCCCGGGTTCATGATGTTGTCGGGGTCGATCGCCTTCTTGATGGCGCGCATCAGCGACATCGCTTCGCCGTGCTCCTGGTAGAGGTACTTGATCTTGCCGATGCCGACGCCGTGCTCGCCGGTGCAGGTGCCGCCGAGGTTCTGGGCGCGGGCGATCATGCGGTCGTTGAGGCCTTCGGCGCGCGGCAGGTAGGTCGGGTCGTCGGGATCGACCATCATGGTGAGATGGAAGTTGCCGTCGCCGACATGGCCGACGATCGGCGCGTAGAGGCCGTTGGCCTGGATGTCCTTCTGCGTCTCGAGGATGCATTCGGCGAGCTTGCTGATCGGCACGCAGACGTCGGTCGCCCACATGCCCCAGCCCGGCTTGTAGGCCTTGGCGGCCCAGGCTGCGTCGTGGCGGGCCTGCCACATCTTGCTGCGTTCCTCGGCCTGGTTGGTCCAGGCGAAGTCGCCGCCGCCATGTTCGGCGGCGATGGCCTGCACCATCTCGGCCTGTTCCCTGGTGCCGGCCTCGGTGCCATGGAATTCCAGCAGCAGCAGGTTCTTCTGCGGCAGCGTGAGCTTGGAATACTGGTTCACCGTGTCGACGGTGTAGGTGTCCATCAGCTCGATGCGCGCCACCGGGATGCCGGACTGGATGGTCTGGATCACCGTATTGACCGCGCCCTCGAGGTCGTCGAAGGCGCAGGTCGCGGCGACCATGGATTCGGGCGTGCCATAGAGGCGGAGCGTGATCTCGGTGATCACGCCCAGCGTCCCTTCGGAGCCGACGAACAGCTTCACCAGGTCGTAGCCCGCGCTCGACTTCCGCGAGCGGCGGCCGAGCTGCATGATCCGCCCGTCGGGCGTCACGACCTGTAGCGAGAGCACGTTCTCGCGCATCGTGCCGTAGCGCACCGCGTTGGTGCCGGAGGCGCGGGTGCTGGTCATGCCGCCGATCGAGGCGTCGGCGCCGGGATCGATTGGGAAGAACAGACCGGTCGCGCGCAGGTATTCGTTGAGCTGCTTGCGGGTGACGCCGGGCTGCACCACCACGTCGAGGTCGGCCTCGTTGACCTGCAGGATCCTGTTCATGCGGCTGACGTCGAGCGAGATGCCGCCGTTGGGGGCGCTGATATGGCCCTCCAGCGAGGTGCCGGTGCCGAACGGGATGATCGGGGTCTTGTGGCGGGCGCAGAGCTGGACGATCTGCTGCACTTCCTCGGTCGATTCGGCGAAGACCACGGCGTCGGGCAGGTGCGCTTCGTGATACGAAATGTCCTTGCCGTGCTGCTCACGCACGGCGTGCGCGGTGCTGACCCGGTCGCCGAACAGCGCCTTCAGCTCGGCGATCGTGGCATCGACGTTGAGGGGTCTCGCCTGGGCCGCTACAGCCATGTTCGTTCTCCTAGCGTAAGCCGTTTGGATACGCTCAAATGCGGCCAAAGCCAACCTGAGGAAACCGCCCCATGCGCGACGTTTACGTGATCGGCGCCTACACCACCGTCTTCAAGAAGCACCCCGGCCTGAGCTTCGGCGACCTGGCCCGGGAGGCCTATCTCGGCACCCTGGCCGATGCCGGCATGGACAAGGGCAGCGACATCGAGACGGGATGGCTGGGCAATTGCGGCATGGGCTTCTGGGGCCAGAACTCGATCCGCGGCCAGGCGCTGTTCCAGCCGCTGGTCGAGGAGGGGCTGTTTCCCGAGCGGGTGCCGATGTTCAACGTCGAGAATGCCTGCGCCACCGCCTCGACCGCCTTCATGGGCGCCTGGAAGGACGTGCTGGCCGGCACCCACGAACTCGCTTTCTGCCTCGGTGTCGAGAAGCTGTTCAGCCCGGAGGCGCCGGAGCGCACGGCCGGCCTGTTCAACCAGGGCTATATCACCAGCCAGCACGACCGGCTGGTCGAGGAGATGAACCGGGTGGGCAAGATGGTCGGCTCCGAGTTCAAGCCGGGCGATGACCGTACGATCTTCATGGATACCTATGCCATGCAGGCCAAGTGGCACATGTGGAAGTACGGCACCACGCAGGCCCAGATCGCGGCCGGGGCCGCCAAGAACCATAATTACGGCGCGCTCAACGAGAAGGCGCAGTACCGCTTCCAGATGACGCCGCAGGCGGTGCTGGAGGACCGTCCCGTGTCCTTCCCGCTGACCCGCGCCATGTGTGCGCCGATCGGAGACGGCGCGGCGGCCGCCTTGCTGTGCTCCGCGGAGTATCTCGCGAAGCAGCCCAAGCACGTGCAGGACCGCGCCGTGAAAATCGCGGGCGTCGGCTTCTCGGGCGGCATGTACCGCAACCTCGACGCGCCCGGCCTGACGCGTGCGGCCGCCGACAAGGCCTACCGGATGGCCGGACTGGGACCTGAAGACATCGACGTCGCCGAGGTCCATGACGCCACCAGCTTCTGCGAGATCTACCAGTGCGAGATGCTGCGCTTCTGCCCCGAGGGCGAGGGCGGCAAGTTCGTCGAGTCGGGCGCCACCGGCCCCGGCGGCAAGCTGCCGGTCAACACCTCGGGCGGCCTGGTTTCCAAGGGCCATCCGGTCGGCGCCACCGGCCTGTCGATGCTGGCCGAACTGGCCACGCAGCTGCGCGGCGAGGCCGGTTCCCGTCAGGTGGAAGGTGCGAAGGTCGCGCTCGCCGAAAACGGCGGCGGCGTGATCGGCATGGAAGAGGCCGTGGCCTCGGTCGTGATTCTCAAGAAAGAGTAGAGGAAAGACATGACAATCCGCTTCGACAATCGAGTCGCCATCGTCACCGGCGCGGGCAACGGGCTCGGCCGTGCGCATGCGCTCCTGCTGGCCAGCCGGGGCGCCAAGGTGGTCGTGAACGATCCGGGCGGCGCGGTCGACGGCAAGGGAGGTGGCCACGCGGCGGCCGACAAGGTCGTGGACGAGATCAAGGCGGCGGGCGGCCAGGCCGTCGCCAACTACGATTCCGTCGCCGAGGCCGCGACCGCCGCCAACATCGTGAAGACCGCCGTCGATGCCTTCGGCACGGTCGACATCGTGGTGAACAATGCCGGCGTCCTGCGCGACAAGACCTTCCACAACATGACGACCGAGGATTTCGAGTTCGTCGTGAAGGTCCACTTCCTCGGCACCGCCTACGTGACGCACGCCGCCTGGCCGATCCTGCGCGCCAAGGCCTATGGCCGCATCGTCGTGACCTCGTCGAACTCCGGCATCTACGGCACCTTCGGCCAGTCAAACTACGGCGGTGCCAAGCTCGCGGTCGTGGGATTCATGAATGCGCTCAGGCTCGAGGGCCAGAAGTATAACATCATGATGAACGCGCTGGCGCCGATCGCCGCCACGCGCATGACCGAGAGCCTGATGACGCCCGAGGCGCTGGCCAAGCTCAGGCCCGAGTTCGTCTCGCCGATGGTCGCCTATCTGTGCAGCGAACAGTGCCAGCGCACCGGCGACATCTGGAGCGCCGGCGCCGGCACCTTCGCGCGCATCGAGTATCGCGAGGCCGAGGGGCTCAGGATCGATGGCCGTGCGCCGACCGTCGAGGACGTGGCCGACAATATCGAGAAGATCGCCGACATCTCGGCCAGCCGCGTCTTCCGCACCTCCGGCGAGGAAGTCGCCGCCGTCGTGAGCGGCTCCTGAGCGGCGAGGCGTCTCCCGCGACGGCACCGGCAGCGGATCGGCTGCTGCCGGTCGCGAAATGGCTGCTGCGCGAAGGCCGGCTCGTCCGGAAGCCGGACGCCTTCCTCGAGCAGCTGATGAATCGTGTGCTCGAGGCCGGCATGCCGGTCTGGCGCACTTATATCGGCTTGCAGCTCGTCCATCCGCAGCTCCAGGCGATGGGCTTCCTGTGGCGACGCGGCGAGCGGGCCGAGACGATAACCCGTGGCTACGGCGTTCAGTTCACCCCGGCCTATATCGGCAGCCCACTGCAGGAGGTGCGTGAAGGGGGCACCCCGGTCCGGTACCGACTCGATGGCCTGACCGAGCGTCACCATCACGTTCTGCACGAGGTGAAAGACGGCGGCGGCACCGACTACTTTTCTTTGCCGATGCATGTCCGCCGCGACGGGCCGATGCCCGTCGTCGCCTTCGCGACGGACCGCAAGGGAGGCTTCAGCGAAACCGACATCGACGACCTGACGCGCCTCGTCGACATGATGGGCGCGGTGACCGAGATGTACATCGAGGAGAGCGTCGCCCAGACCGTCGCCCAGACCTATCTCGGCCGCCAGGTCGGCGAGCGCATCCTGCGCGGCATGATCCGCCGCGGCGACGGCGAGAAGATCCGGGCGGTGCTGTGGTTCTCCGACCTGCGCGACTTCACCGGTCTCAACGAGCGCCTGACGCCCGATCAGGTGCTCGAACTGTTGAACAACTACTTCCAGCTGGTGGGCGATGCGCTCGCCAAACATGGCGGCGAGATCCTGAAGTTCATCGGCGACGGCGTGATGGCCTATTTCCCGGCCGAGGATGCGCTGTTCATGCCGATGGTGACGGCGGCCGCTCTCGACGCCGCGCGCCAGTTGATCGCCGATGCCGAGGCCGCCAACGAGGCGCGTGCCGCGGGCGGTGCCGAGCCCATCAAGTTCGGCATCGGGCTGCATGTCGGCACGGTGACCTTCGGCAACATCGGTACCGAGGATCGGCTCGACTTCACCGTCATCGGCTCCGCCGTCAACCGCGCCTCACGGCTGGAGGGCCTCACCAAGGCCCTCGGCGTCCGAGTCTGCGCCTCCGCGGAATTCAATGCCGACTGTCCGCGCCCGATGAAGTCGCTGGGCAAGCACCGCCTGCGTGGCGTCCGCGAACCGGTCGAGATCTTCACGCTGCCGGATTGAATTGCTTCCCCATTCAGATGGGGAAGTGCCCCGTCTTACGGGGCGATGGGGTCATGTGCGTTGCAAGCGTATGATCCCTCCGACGGCGCAAGGCGCCGCCACCTCCCCATTTGAATGGGGAGGAGAAGAGGAAGATCAGACCTTCGTCTTCCAGCCGTCGATCCAGGTGAGGGCTTCCTCGTCGGGCAGCGGCTGTTCGGAGGCGTCGATTTCGAGCCGGTCGCCGACCCGTCGGGCACCGCAGCGCTCCAGTGCCTGGTCGACCTTCTTGCCGCCGCCGCAGAACGTGTCCTGGTAGGTCATGTCGCCCAGCGCGATGACGCCGTAGCGATGGCCCGACAGGTCGGGCTTGTCGCGCTGCAGCGCCTCGACCAGCGGCAGGATGTTGGTCGGGATGTCGCCCGAGCCGTGGGTCGCGCAGATCGCGAGGAGCACGTCGTGCGCCTGCAAGTCGGCGGCGGTCGCTGCCTTGTCGGTGACGTCGACGGCGTGGCCGGCACTCGCCAGCACGGGTTGCAGCGCGTCGGCCACCATCTGGGCATTGCCCGACTCGGTGCCGACAAGAATGAGGATTGAGGCCATACTCCCGGATAAGGGACCGAGTGCCGCGATGCGACGCGACCGGATGGCGCGGGCGATTCGGCCATGCCAGTCTTGAGGGCATGGAAGAAACGCCTGTTCTGACCGCCCTCGAGGGCGGCATCCTGACCCTGACGCTCAACCGCCCGCAGCGGCTGAACGCCATGAGCCATCAACTGATCGAAACCATGAACGCTGAGCTGAAGCGTGCCGGCGAGGACGATGCCGTGCGAGCCGTGTTGCTGACCGGCACCGGCCGCGGCTTCTGCGCCGGCGCCGACCTGGCCGGCGGCGGTCCCGGCGACGCCTCGTCCCAGGGCCCGCGTGATGTCGGCGCTGCGATGGATCGCATTTTCAACCCGATGATCCGGGCCATGCGCGACCTGCCCAAGCCCATCGTGGCTGCCGTCAACGGCGTGGCAGCGGGCGGCGGCGCCAACCTGGCGCTTGCCTGCGATATCGTGATCGCCGCGCGCTCGGCCCGCTTCGACCAGGCCTTCGTCCGAATCTCGCTGATCCCCGATCTGGGCGGCACCTGGTTCCTGCCGCACACGGTGGGCGATGCCCGGGCCCGCGCGCTCGCGATGCTCGGCACCTCCGTGCCGGCCGAGGAGGCCGCGCGCATGGGCATGGTGTGGCAGGTCGTCGACGATGCCGTCCTGATGGACGAGGCCGGCAAGATTGCCAGGAAGCTCGCCACCGGCCCGACCCGCTCCTATGCCGCGATCAAGGGCGCCATCAACGCCGCCGCGACCAACACGCTCGACCAGCAGCTCGACCTCGAGCGCGACCATCAACGCGAGCTTGGCAAGAGCGAGGATTTCAAGGAGGGCGTCGCGGCCTTCCTCGCCAAGCGCGCCCCCAATTTCACCGGACGTTGAGAGACGAAAGAATGACCTACGAGAAGATCCAGATCGCCAAGGAAGACGGCCTCGCCACCCTGACCCTGAACGCGCCGGACCGGCTCAATGCCGTGTCGCGCAAGATGATCGGCGAGCTGAAGCAGTGCTGGGAAGAGCTTGCCGCGGACGAATCGGTGCGCGCGGTGCTGCTGACCGGTGCGGGCCGCGGCTTCTGCGCCGGCGCCGATCTCGCCGATCCCGACCGCGCGAAAGGTGCCACTGCGGATTCGGGGGAGGCGCTCGACAAGTTCTTCAATCCCGTGATCCGCCTGATGCGCAGCATCCCCAAGCCGATCGTGGCGGCGGTGAATGGCCCTGCGGCCGGCGTCGGCATGAGCTTCGCGCTGGCCTCCGACATCGCCATTGCCGGCAAGTCGGCGTCCTTCCTGCAGGCCTTCGCGCGCATCGGCCTGCTGCCCGACGGTGGCAGCACCTGGTTCCTGCCGCGCCTGGTGGGCGAGCAGCGGGCGCGGGCGCTGGCGATGCTGGCGCCGCAGATCAGCGCCCAGCAGGCCAAGGACTGGGGCCTGATCTGGGACGTCGTCGAGGACGCCGATCTCATGAAGACGGCAGGCGACCTCGCGCGCCGCCTCGCGGACGGGCCCACGATGTCGCTCGCCCGCATCAAGGAGGCGATGAACCGCGCCAGCGGCAACACGCTCTCCCAGCAGCTCGACGTCGAGCGCGACTTCCAGCGCGAACTGGGCAAGAGCGAGGACTTCAAGGAAGGCGTCGCGGCCTTCCTCGCCAAGCGCAAGCCCGCCTTCAAGGGCAAGTAGGAACGACAAGAACCACGGGAGAGACCGCCATGACGACGCCGTTCAAGGAGATCACCTCGGGTCTCAAGTTCCCCGAGGGCCCGGTGGCCATGCCGGACGGTTCGGTCATCCTGGTCGAGATCGCGCGCGAGACGCTCACGCGCGTCACGCCGGACGGCAAGCAGCACGTCATTGCCAAGCTTGGCGGCGGCCCCAACGGCGCGGCGATCGGCCCTGGCGGCAAGATTTACGTGACCAACAATGGCGGATTCAACTGGGTCGAGCGACCCGACGGCCGCCTGTTCCCCGGCACGGCGCCCGCCTCGTACAAGGGCGGCTCGATCCAGGTGGTCGATCCGGAGACCGGCAAGTTCGAGACGCTGTACGACAGCTGCGACGGCCGCAAGCTGAACGGCCCGAACGACCTGGTGTTCGACGATGCCGGCGGCTTCTGGTTCACCGACCTCGGCAAGACGCGCGAGTACGACAACGACCGCGGCGCCGTCTATTACGCCAGGGCCGACGGCTCGAAGATCGAGCAGAAGGTGTTCCCGCTGGAGCGGCCCAACGGCTGCGGCCTCTCGCCGGACGGCAAGACGCTCTACGTCGTGGAGACGCCGACCGCGCGCCTGTGGGCCTTCGACCTCTCGGCGCCCGGCACGATCAAGGACGCCAACGGCCCCTATCGTGGCGAGAAGGGCCGAGTGATCGCTGGCCTCGGCGGCTACCAGATGTTCGATTCGCTGGCTGTCGATTCGGCCGGCCACGTCTGTGTCGCGACCCTGATTACCGGCGCCGTCTCTGACATCTCGCCCGATGGAAAGTCGGTGACGCAGCACAAGCTCCCCGACCCGATGGTGACCAATGTCTGCTTCGGCGGGCCTGACCTGCGCACCGCCTACGCCACGCTCTCGATGACCGGCAAGCTCGTGAGCTTCGAATGGCCGCGTCCGGGCCTGAAGCTCGAATATCTGAACAAGTAGATAGCCCCATTCCGTTCTGATTTCAGCGAACGCAGCGCACGCGGTGTCGTATCCCCCGCTGTCGGCGCCCCGATAGGTGGGGCCCTTGCTGGGCACTTGCCGAACCTCTCCTATCAATGGCAAGGTGCCGGAGAAGTGCAACCGCTCAAGGGCCGACCCCATGGCGTTCGACGACTTCGCGCCCGTCCAGTCGCAGCAACGCAAGGGCATCGCGCTTGCACTCTCCGGTGGCGGCTATCGCGCCATGCTGTTTCATACCGGCGTCTTGATTCGCCTGAACGAGCTTGGCCTGTTGCAGCAGGTCAGCCGGGTTTCCAGTGTTTCAGGGGGATCGATCTCCGCTGCCTATCTTGGCCTGGTCTGGAAGCGCCTGACCTGGGCAGACGGCGTGGCCACCAACTTCGGCGAGATCTACGTCGACGAGATACTTCACTTCTCTCGTCATTCGATGGACTGGTACTGCGCCACGGTCGGCTTCCTCACTCAGGGTCTGCTGGCATCGCGTCTCGTTTCGTGGGTTTACGATCTGAAGTTGTTTCGCGGCGCTACGCTGCAGGACTTGCCAGGTGATGAAGGGCCGCGCTTCATCATTTGCGCCACGAACCTGTCGACCGGCTCGCTCTGGCGCTTCTCGCGACCCTACATGGCAGACTATCGCGTCGGACGGATCGATAAGCCGAAACTTCCGCTGGCGAAGGCGGTAGCCGCGTCTTCGGCGTTTCCGCCCATACTGTCTCCCCTGCGCCTCAATCTGGGGAATTACACGATTGGCGACTGGCCGGTCCGCGGAGACAAGACCGAAGTGTCCGTGCCCATGCCACCGTTCGTGCGTCAGCGGGCAGTCCTCACCGATGGCGGCGCCTATGACAATCACGGGCTGGAGCCCGTCAATGATTGGCCGATCGTGCTCGTGAGCGATGGTGGTGCGCCCCACGCCATCGAGAGCGGAGGCTATTGGAACTGGTATGCGCAGGGAATGCGCGTGCTGGGTGTCGAGGACAACCAAGTCCGTTCGCTGCGCCGCCGGGCTCTCATCAAGTATTTCGATGACGGCCGCGCGACGGGTGAGGCGAGCGGTGCATATTGGTCGATCGGCACCAACCCAAGAAAATACGATGCCGTCGGTGGACTGCCTTGTCCTCCCGAGGCCGTAACGGTGCTTTCGCGTGTAGATACTCGTCTTGCCGATCCCGGCGATACGGTGCGCGATGCGCTGGTCAATTGGGGCTATGCAATCTGCGATAAAGCCGTTCGCCGTTGGTACGCGCCCGACCTGGCGCCTGCAACCGCGTGGCCGAGGCCAGATGGGCTCGACCGCATCGACATCTCCTAGACGCGCTTAGCCCTTCGCCGGTCCCCGTACCTCGCGGCTGGCGACGACCTTGCCGGCGGAATAGGCCTCGTGGTTGGCGTCGACGTCGGAGAGCTTGTAGCGGTAGTTCACCATCATCCCGTAGGACTGTTTGAACCCGTTGGCGCTGGTGTCGCCCAGCCAGTTCAGCCGCTCGACCGCGGCGCCGTTGCCGAGGTGGAAGTGCGCCACCCGGTCGAGCGCGCGGCCCTTGTCGGTGGCGGTGAGATAGACGGCGGCGAGGCGCGTCAGGATCGGCCGCAGTGCCTTGTTGATGGCGGGCACCTCCCACCAGCTGGGTCGGGCCAGCAGCTTGAGGACGGCGGCGGCACCGTAGGCCTCGTCGGTCACCGGCCCCAGCGAAGCGATCTCGCTCTGCGTCAGGGCGCCGTCGCCTTCGGTCTTGAACCGGTGCTCGACATGGTGGCGCAGGCCCGGAATCGGCGACAGCGTGGCGAAGTCCTTGATGTTGGGCAGGTCGCGCGAGAGCTGGTCGGCCACGCGCTTGATCAGGAAGTTGCCGAAGCTGATGCCGGCGAGGCCCTGCTGGCAGTTCGAGATCGAGTAGAAGATCGCGGTATTGGCGCGCTTGGGATCGTGCGTCTCGTCGCGCGCATCGAGCAGGCGCTGCACGTTACCCGCCATGCCGTCGACCAGCGCCACTTCGACGAAGATCAGCGGCTCGTCGGGCATGCGCGGATGGAAGAAGGCGAAGCAGCGGCGGTCCGAATCGAGCCGGTTCTTGAGGTCGCGCCACGAGCGGATGGCGTGGACCGCCTCGTAGGTCACCAGTTTTTCGAGCAGCGAGGCGGGCGAGGCCCAGTCGATGCGTACGAGATCGAGGAAAGCCACGTCGAACCAGGCGCCCAGCAGCGAGCGCAGATCCTCGCTCAGCGCCTTGGCCGCGGGGTCGCTGCGGCCCAGCGCCAGCAACTCGGCACGGAGATCAACGACGAATTTCACACCTTGCGGCACGCCGACGAACTCGCGCAGCAGCCGCACCGCCGGCGGCTCCAGCTCGCGACGCAGCGCCCGGGCGGGCTCCTTGCCGGCGCGCCAATGGTCGACCGTCTTCATCGCGGCCTCGCGCGGCAGGCCGTAATCGCGGGCGAGCGTCAGCAGGAACTTCTTGCGGCCGGCGGCCGAGAGCGAAAGGTAGGCCTGTCCCAGCTCGGCAGCACGACCGCGCCGCGCCGTCTCGCCGCCCTTGCCTTCGAGACAGGCATCGATGCGGCTCTTCAGGCGGGGGATGTCGTCGTCGGGAAGATCGGGCCGCAGCGGCGCGCCTACCGCCTCGCGGGCGCCGCGGGCGGTGTCGACGAAGGCTGTGCGAAGTCGTTCGAGGGTACGGTCGACGGTATTGGAGAACAGCAGGGCCATGCGGCGATTATGTCATGGCAAACGTGTCACTCCAGTGGCGGCAGATGAACGCGCCTTTACCGAGCCGCAACACCGTCCCGGAAGGCCACTATCAGGTAGCCTATGGATCCGCCGTAGGTGGCAAATGCCTTGTAGGCGTTCGGCAGATCGCCGACGCGGGCGAGCGTCGCCCCGATGATTTCCCGGCCATACTGGGAAGGGGTTCTCGCATAGCGGAGATCCGGGTCGGATTCGTGCTGTGGGATGGAAGCGGCAACGGCGTGCGCGGCCTGTATCCTGCCGCTCATGGCCAGTGCTTCGGCGGCGAGGGCAAGGAAGGTTTCGCGCGAATGGTCTTTCTTGAGCCGGTGCGCGATGGCGGATGGATCGGTCGATTGATTCGCTTGTAGTTGGGCGAGAAACAACAAGCCGAGACGGGCCGCCGCCTTGGCGGTGTCGTAACCGGACTTGTCCTCTTCCGCATCGAGTGCATTGGCTCTCTCGATGGTTTGATCGACCAGCCGGTCTATGAGTGGCAGGACGTCGGCCGCAAGCCCGGCGCGGACATAGTTGAGAAGCCAGACTGCGGACCGAGGCTCATGAACATGTTCCTCATCGTCGGCGGTGAGGTAGGTTTCCCGCAGCAGGGGAAGCGCGACCTTGAGTGCCGCTGCGATCTTGTCGCGCGTCGGGGCCGTCCCCGGATCGGGGAGGTGCAGGTGTATTTGATAGAGCGCGACGGCAGGATCCTTCAGGGTCGGCAGGAGCGCAGCCAACTCATCGGCGCGGCCGGTTTCGGTCAATGCCGTGGCGAGGCCGAGCCGTAGGCTCTGTTCGGCGTCGGGTGAGGTGAAGGCTTTTGCTTGCAGCAGCTGATGGACGGCGGACGGTGCATCGAGCAAGGCCAGCATCCGGCCGATCTGCAGGGCCGTTCCTTGCTCGATCGGGCACGAATAGGCGAGATACTCGGCGTAGTCGAGTGTCGCGTGCTTCGCGCCGGCCTTCATGTAGTGTTCCGAGAGCTTGGACGTCGGAAACGCGGGCGGGCAAGGCCTCTCGCCGCGCGGGAGATCGGTCGATCCATGGAGGCGACCGAGGCCGAAGGAATAGTCGAGGATGACCTTGGCCAGCCCATCCTGGTGTGCCCGCGCAAGCGCGGCACCGAGCGCCAAGGTCACCATGTCGGTGCGGGTGAAGCTGCAAAAGTCGTCGGGCGCCGTGTACTGGTAATAACGGTCGAGCCTGAAGCCTGGCCGGCGCTTGTTCGTGCACAGCCCGAAATCGCCGGCGGGCAGGTTCGATCCTTCCTTCAGCATATTGTCGTCTGCCACAAAGAGTGCCGCCGCCTGTGCACCACTCTCCACACGTCCGCGCGCGAGCCGCCGCAATGCGGTAAAGCCAAGCATCGATGCGCGCGTCTTGTCGTTCTTGACCAGCACTGCAAGCGCTTCGAAACCACTCTCGTTGCCTTGTTTTTCGAGACGTTCCACGGCAAGGGCTACACCCCGATCGAACGCATCGCGTCCGATCCAGTTTGCTTGCTGCGTCCAGGATACGACCTCGCCAACGCGGTCAGCGGTGACACCGGCCTGCAGGAGAGTCGCCAACACGAATGATGGCGCCATGGGCCAAGCCTGTTCCATGAGCATTGCCGCCAGCCCCTTGAGAGGCTTCGCCGCCGCCTCGGCTTCTTGTCGGGCGGTAGCTATCAGCTCGACCAGTTGGTCGGCGGCCTGCATCGCTGCGTCCAGGCCATCGCGCTCCAGTACGCCGTCGACAAAGGCCGCGAGTGCATCGCGCGTGGTCTCAGGCCCGGCAGACCGAGGCTGCATCAGTTCGCTCAGCAGTCGATCCTTGCCGTGAGCGCGCACCAGCGCAGGAATTGCCCAACCCGCCTCCGGATCCTGCGATGCCAGCCGGAGGACGGAGTCCGTATCGGCATATTCGTTGTAGCTGTAGGCCAGATTGCTCAGGGCGACCCTCTTCTCGACGGCATCACGGGTCGACGCCAGCAGCTCGGTTTCGGCGTCCTTCAGCGCACGAATGGCGCTGATATTGTCCCCCGCCGAAGAGTAGGCAGCAGCCAGCGTTCTGAGTTGATAGGCCTGGTTTCGCGCATCACCGGTTTCACGGCCTGTCTCGCGGACCGCTGCTTCGAGCGTCCTGAGTGCAGGCAGGACGGTCGCAGGATCCTGGGCCGAAGCGGAACTGCCCAACACAATGATCCACAGCAGGCCGAGAAGAAAGTGTCCAGGACTCATGAACTTCATCGGAGAGGATCTGCGCGGTGAGGTTGTGGAATCGACGGATGGTACCATGTTTGCCTGCTCTTGTGTCTGCTTCAGGGCAGGTCGAGCACGCGCCACAAATACCAGCTCGCAACGGTGCGATACGGCCGCCACTTCTGGCCTGCTTTCTCCAGTGCATTCGGTGACGGCAGGACGCGCTTCCGGAACGCCTTCGCATAGGCCTTGCGCAAACTGTAGTCGTCGAGCGGCAAGATGTCGGGGCGGCCGAGGCGGAACATCAGGAACATCTCGGCGCTCCAGCGGCCGATGCCGAGGACCTTCACCAGGCGCTCGATCAGCTCGGCATCGGGGATCTCCTGCGCCACGTCGAGAGTCGGCAGCTCGCCCTGCTCGACGCGGCGGGCCAGGTCCTGAACCGCCAGCACCTTGGCGCGCGACAGTCCGCAGCCACGCAAGGCCTCGTCCGGCGTCTTCAGGATGTGCCGCGGCATGAAGCCGTCGGGCGCATCGGGATAGAGCGCCTCGACCCTGCCGTAGATGGTCGCGGCCGCTTTGTTGGAGAGCTGCTGGTAGACGATGGCCTCTGCCAGCGAGCCGAACAGGCTGCGCGAGACCTTGAGCTGCATGCGGAACGGGCCGATCGTGTCGATGATCGCGGCCAGTGCAGGATCGGCGGCCCTGAGATGCGCGATGGCTTTCGCCGGCTTGAAGGGAAAGCCGCTCATCGGGCCGCGAACAGCGGACCCGCGCCGACTTCGGCCGCGCCCTCGATCTCCAGCATGCGCCGCTTGGTCGAGACGCCGCCATTGGCCGAGAAGCCGCCCATCCTGCCGTCGGCACCCAGCACGCGATGGCAGGGCACGATGATGGCCACCGGGTTTTTGCCCAGTGCCTGGCCGACCTCGCGCGATTCGTGCGGTGCGCCGAGGCGCCTCGCGATCTCGCCATAGGTCATGGTGCGACCGGGCGGGATGGTGCGCGCCACTTCGTAGACCTTGCGGTGGAAGTCGGGCGCGGCGTCGAGGTCGAGGGGGATGTCGGCGAGATCGACGGCGTCGCCCGCCAGCAGGGCCTGTACGCGATCGAGCGCGCGCTGCACGCCGGCCGGCACCGAGCTCGCCTCGACCACGCCGGGCCAGCGTCGCTTCACGCGGGCACGCGTCGCCGCCGGGCTCGGCTCGGGAAGCTGGAGGCCGGCGATGCCGCGACCGCTCCAGGCGACGGCGCAGGTGCCGATCGGCGTGTCGAACAGGGCGAAACCTTGGGCGCTCATGGACTCAACCTTCCGGCCTAACCAGTCAACCCGTCAAGTCCGGAAACCCACACGGTCCGTCATCAAACTGGCACCGACCGCGGCTAGCGTCATTGAGTCAAAGTAGAACCGGAGTTGTTGGGTTGATCCATCCGCAGGCAGAGAGCCAATCGCTCCTGAAGCAGGCGGTACGCCGCCACAAGGTTCTGTCCCGTGAAGGGATGCTGGAGAAGCTGTTCGAGCGGCTGTTCCGCGGTCTCGTCTACGCCCAGATCTGGGAGGATCCCGAGGTCGACCTCGAGGCGATGGCGCTGACGCCGGACTGTCACGTCGTGGCCATCGCGTCGGGCGGCTGCAACATCCTGTCCTATCTCACCGCCGATCCCGCGGCCATCACCGCCGTCGATCTCAGCCGCGCCCATGTGGCGCTCAACCGGTTGAAACTCACGGCGGCGCAGAAACTTCCGTCCTGGTCGGACTACTATCGCTTCTTCGGCGCCGCCGACTCGCGCGCCAATCCGCGCGTCTACGACCGCGAGATCGCGCCTCATCTCGATACCGAGAGCCGCGCCTACTGGGAAGGCCGCAGCCTGCACCGGGGCGGCCGGCGCCGCATCTCGATCTTTGCGCAGAACGCCTACCGCCACGGCGTGCTCGGCCGCTTCATCGGCGCGGCGCACGTCGCCGCCCGCGTCTACGGCGTCGACTTCGGCAAGCTTCTCGCCGCGCGTACGATCGAGGAGCAGCAGCGCTTCTTCGACACGGTGCTGGCTCCCCTGTTCGACAAGCCGGCCGTGCGCTGGGCCACGTCGAACCGGCTGTCGCTCTACGGGCTCGGCATCCCGCCGGCGCAGTACGAGGCGCTGGCCGGTGGCCGCGACATGGGCTCGGTGCTGCGCGACCGGGTCGAGCGGCTGGCCTGCGGTTTCAGCCTCGACGACAACTACTTCGCCTGGCAGGCTTTCGGTCGCAGCTATGCGCGTAATGCCAGCGGGCCATTGCCGCCCTATCTCAGGCAGGAGAATTTTGCCGCGGTGAAGCGCCGGGCCGGGAAGGTCGAGGTGATGAACCGCTCGGTGACGGATTATCTCGCCTCCTGTCCCGCGGGCTCGCGCGACCGCTACGTGCTGCTCGATGCGCAGGACTGGATGACGGATGCGCAGCTCAATGCGCTGTGGAGCGAGATCACGCGCACGGCGCGGCCGGGCGCCCGCGTGATCTTCCGCACCGCCGCCGAACCCTCGCTGCTGCCCGGCCGCGTCGCGCCAGAGCTGCTCGACCAGTGGCACTACGAGGCCGAGGCATCGCGCGCCTTCACGGCGCGCGACCGGTCGGCCATCTATGGTGGCTTCCATCTCTATGTGCTGAAGCCGTGAGCACGACCCTCGCCAATGCCGGTCTCATGGACCGGATCTATCGCCGCCAGCGCCACGTCTACGATCTCAGCCGCAAGTACTACCTGCTGGGCCGCGACCGGCTGATCGAGGGCCTTGCGCCGCCGCCGGGTGGTCGCGTGCTGGAGATCGGCTGCGGCACCGCGCGCAACCTGATCGCGGTGGCGCATCGACACCCCGCCACGCCGCTGTTCGGCATCGACCTGTCGCTGGAGATGCTCGACACGGCGCGCCGCCGCGTCGAGCGCGAGGGGCTGGGCGGCCGCGTTCGTCTGGCCCATGCCGACGCCACGCGCTTCGACCCCGCGCTGCTCTTCGGCGTGCCGGGCTTCTCGCGCATCTTCTTCTCCTACACGCTGTCGATGATCCCGGACTGGGAGAAGGCGCTGGCCCAATCGGTCGTGTGGCTGCAGCCCGGCGGCGAACTGCATCTCGTCGACTTTGGCGGCCAGGAGCGGCTGCCGCGCTGGTTTCGTGGCGGCCTGCGCCAGTGGCTGGCGCTGTTCCATGTGATCCCGCGCGACGCGCTGGAGTCCGCCCTGACGCGGCTCCCCGGCGACATCGAGGTCCGGCGCTTCGAGCGGCCGCATCTCGGCTACGCCCAGTACGCCGTCTGTCGGCGCGCGACCTAGTCCGCCATACCCTCAAAGACATGGCGCCCCTGTCCCAGGGGCATCGCGGGGGCCATTGGCAACCGCAGGCGTCGGGTGCTAACCCCACAGGAACGATTGCCTGAGTCGGGAGTACCCAAGATGACCGAAGCCTTTATTTGCGACGCGATCCGCACCCCTGTCGGCCGCTACAATGGTGGCCTGGGCGGGATGCGTGTCGACGACCTTGCGGCCCATCCGATCAAGGCGCTGATGCAGCGCAACGCCAGTGTCGACTGGGGCTCGGTCGACGACGTCATCTATGGCTGCGTGAACCAGGCGGGCGAGGACAATCGCAACGTCGCCCGCATGGCGGGGCTTCTCGCCGGCCTGCCGGTCGAGGTGGCGGGTGCCACCGTGAACCGTCTCTGCGGCTCCGGCCTCGAAGCCGCGGGCCATGCCGCCCGTGCCGTGAAGCTCGGCGAGGCCGACCTGATGATCGCCGGCGGCGTCGAGGGCATGACCCGTTCGCCCTATGTGATGGGCAAGCCCGAGGGCGCCTTCGACCGCTCGATGAAGCTCGAGGACACGGTGCTGGGCTGGCGCTTCGTCAATCCGCGCATGAAGGTGGCCTACGGCGTCGACCCGATGGGCCAGACCGCCGAGAACGTCGCCACCGAGCACCAGATCAGCCGCACCGACCAGGACGCCTTCGCCTATCGCAGCCAGCGCCGCTGCAAGGCCGCGCAGGATCGCGGCTTCTTCGACAGGGAAATCGTCAAGGTCTGCGTGAAGAAGGGCAAGACCGAGATCATCGTCGAGAAGGACGAGCATCCGCGCGGCGACACCACGATGGAAACGCTCTCCAAGCTCTCTGCCGCGTTCCGCGACGGCGGCTCGGTGACGGCCGGCAACGCGTCGGGCCTGAACGACGGCGCCTGCGCCATGATCATCGCCTCGGAGGCCGCCGCCCGCGCCAACGGCCTGACGCCGCGCGCCCGTATCCTGGGCACCGTATCGGCCGGCGTGCCGCCGCGCGTCATGGGCATCGGCCCGGTGCCGGCGACGCAGAAGCTGCTGGCCAAGCTCGGCATGACCATCGGCGACTTCGACACGATCGAGCTCAACGAGGCCTTCGCTGCCCAGGCGCTGGCCGTGCTGCGCCAGCTTGGCCTCGCCGACGATGCCGAGCAGGTGAACCCGAACGGCGGCGCGATCGCGCTCGGCCATCCGCTGGGCGCCTCGGGCGGCCGCCTGATGATCACCGCGCTCAACCAGCTCGAGGCCACCGGCGGCAAGCGCGCACTCGCCACCATGTGCATCGGCGTCGGCCAGGGCATCGCGCTCGCGCTGGAGCGTGTCTGAGGACGCAAAGCTTCCGTCGTCCTGAGCGGAGCGCAGCGTAGTCGAAGGACCTTTTTTCGCCTCGATACGCTGTGCGTCGGAAAGGAGATCCTTCGACTTCGCCGCCCTGCGGGCGGCTCCGCTCAGGATGACGGGAAGTTATGCTGTAGCGTTCAGATTTATCCCGGCGCGGCGCATGTCGCTCATCATGCGTTTGCGGCTGTCGTCGAGGTCGATGGCGGCCGTCGCCTCGACCACCACGGCCACGTCGAAGCCCGCCTGGCGCGCGTCGATGGCCGACCAAGCGACGCAGTAGTCGAGCGCCAGTCCGCAGAAGATCAGTTTCGTGAAGCCGCGCGCCTTCAGGTAGCCGTCGAGGCCGGTGCGCGTCATGCGGTCGTTCTCGCGGAACGCGGAATAGGAATCGATGCCGGTGTGGAAGCCCTTGCGCACGATCATCTGCGCCTTGGTGACCTCCAGGTCGGGATGGAACGCCGCACCCGGCGTGCCCTGCACGCAATGGTCCGGCCACAGGACCTGCGGTCCGTAGGGGAACTGCACCGTGGTGAAGGGCTCCGCGTCCTGCCACGAGCTCGCGAAGGAGGCATGGCCCGGCGGATGCCAGTCCTGCGTCAGCACGACGTGGTCGTGGCGGGCGATCAGGCGATTGACCAGCGGGACGATGGCGTGGGCGCCGGCCACGGCCAATGCACCGGCCTCGCAGAAATCGTTCTGCACGTCGACGACGATCAGGGCCTCGTTCGGCATCGGTACGCTCCGCTACAGGGGTGGGATGTCGCCCAGTGCCTGGTCGCGCTCGAACGAGGCGATCCAGGCGTCCAGGCTCTTGCTCTCGATGGCGTCGCGCAGCCCGCGCATCACGTCCTGGTAGTAGTGGAGATTGTGCCAGGTGAGCAGCATCGCACCGAGGATCTCGTCAGCGCGGATCAGGTGATGCAGATAGGCCCGGCTGTGATGCCTGCAGGCGGGGCAGCCGCACTGCTCGTCGATCGGACGCGGATCGTCGCGGTGGCGGGCGTTGCGCATGTTGAGCTCGCCGCGCCGCGTGAAGGCCTGCGCCGTGCGGCCGGCGCGCGTCGGCATCACGCAATCGAACATGTCGATCCCGCGCTTCACCGCGCCCACGATATCGCCGGGACGGCCGACGCCCATCAGGTAGCGCGGCCGGTCGGCGGGCAGCATCGGCACCGTGTAGTCGAGCGTGCCGAACATCAGTTCCTGGCCTTCGCCGACGGCGAGGCCGCCGACCGCATAGCCGTCGAAGCCGATGTCGATAAGCGCCTTTGCGCTTTCCGCACGCAGCTCGGGAAAGGTGCTGCCCTGGACGATGCCGAACAGGCCGTAGCCCGGACGATCGACGAAGGCCCTGCGGCCGCGCTCGGCCCACTTCATGGAGAGCCGCATCGAGAAGGCGGCTTCCGGCTCCTCGACTGGCCAGCTGGTGCATTCGTCGAACGACATGGTGATGTCGGCATCGAGCAGGCGCTGGATCCCGATCGAGCTTTCGGGCGTCAGCCGATGCTGCGAGCCATCCTTGGGGGAGCGGAAGGTGACGCCGTCGGGGTCGAGCTTGCGCAGCTCCTTGAGCGACATCACCTGGAAGCCGCCCGAATCGGTCAGGATCGGGCCCGGCCAGTTCATGAACTTGTGCAGGCCGCCGAGAGCCGCGACGCGCTCCGCGCCCGGCCGCAGCATCAGGTGGAAGGTGTTGCCCAGAACGATCTCCGCGCCGGTCTCGGCGACGGACTGGGGCAGCATCGCCTTCACCGTGCCCGCCGTGCCGACTGGCATGAAGGCCGGCGTCTCGATGGTGCCGTGCGCGGTCGTGATGCGGCCGCGGCGGGCCGCGCCGTCGCTGCCCAGCAGCTCGTAGGAAAGGCTCATCGGCGCAACAGACAACAATCGCCGTAGGAATAGAAGCGGTATCGCTTCTCCACGGCATGCGCATAGGCCTGTTTCATGCGCTCCAGCCCGGCGAAGGCCGAGACCAGCATGAACAGGGTCGAGCGCGGCAGGTGGAAGTTGGTCAGCAGCAGGTCGACGGCGCGGAACCGGAAGCCCGGCGTGATGAAGATGTCGGTCTCGCCGCTCCAGGGCCTGATCGCGCCGTCATGCTCGCGCGCCACGGTTTCGAGCAGCCGCAGCGAGGTCGTGCCGATCGAGACGATGCGGCCGCCCAGGATGCGCGTTGCCTCGACGGCGCGCGCAGTCGCCTCGGAAACCTCGCCCCATTCGGCGTGCATCGTATGTGCGTCGGTGTCGTCGACCCGTACCGGCTGGAAGGTGCCCGCGCCGACATGCAGCGTGACGCCCGCCGTGGTGATGCCGCTGTCGGCAAGCGCTGCCATCAGCTCGGGCGTGAAATGCAGGCCGGCGGTGGGGGCGGCGACGGAGCCGTCGTGCTTGGCGAACAGCGTCTGATAATCCTTGCGGTCCTGCGCGTCGGCCGTGCCGCCGCGAATGTAGGGTGGCAGAGGTACCGTACCCTCCTGCTCGAGGGCGGTGAGAAAGGCGTGACCCTCCTGGTCGAAGGCCACCACCAGCGAGCCGTCCTCTTCCTTGGACTCGACGACGGCGCGAAGCCCCGGGAAGACCAGCGTATCGCCCGGCCGCAGCCGCTTCCCGGGACGGGCGAAGGCGCACCAGCGCCGGTTCCCGAGATCGCGGATCAGCAGCGCCTCGACCGCCACGTCCTGACGGATTCCCTGACCCGGCCGAACGCCTTTCAGCCGCGCCGGGATGACCTTGGTGTCATTGAACACGAGCAGGTCGCCGCGCCGCAGCAGGCCGGGCAGGGACCGCACGGTGCGGTCGTGCAGGGTCTCGCCGGTGACGTCGAGCAGACGCGCCGAGTCGCGCGGGGAGACGGGCCGCTGGGCGATCAGATCGTCCGGCAGCGCAAAATCGAAAAGGTCGACGCGCATCGTTTGGGAATCAGGCCTGCGTCAGGTCTGGCCAATGTCCATGACCACGCCGTCCGAATCGTCGGCCGGGGGCAGCGTGTTCAGATCGGCCAGCGCCACGAAGCGGTGCACGCCGTCGACCATGACACGCTTCACGCGCGCGCGCGTCTCCAGGCAATGGAGGTGCGCCAGCGTCTCGCCGAAGGCGAAGACGATCTGGTTGTTGTCGAGATGGCGCGGGAACAGGACCGGCACCATGTCCCAGCCGGTCGCGCCCTCCGGGCCCCTGGCGGCGATCGCCCGCTCCATGTCGTTCAGCCGCGCGTCGTGATGGGCGACAAGCTGGTCGAGGCGGGTGTGCAGGCCGATGAAGGGGAAGCCGTGGCTCGGCAGGACCAGCGCGTCGGCCGGCAGGCGGCGGAAGCGCGAGAAGCCGTCGAGGAACCAGGTCAGCGCGTCGGCCAGCGGCTCGTTGGGCCACACGCCGACATTGGTGCTGATCTTGGGCAGCACCTGGTCGCCCGCGATCATCACGTTGAGCTCGGGGCACCACAGCGAGGCATGTTCGGGCGCGTGGCCGCGTCCGACGATGACGTCCCAGCGATGGCCGCCGATGATGATCGGATGCGCATGGATCATGCGCCGGTAGGAGGTCGGCAGCGGCACGACGCCCTTGGCATAGCCGCCCTTGTGGCGGTGGAAGTTGGCGATGCGGTCGGGCGGCACGCCGTTGCGTTTGACGTGTTCCGCCCGTGTTTCCTCGCTCTCGACGAAGTCGTTGCGCGCGGCCTGCGCGCTCATGTACTCGCCGAGCGTCATGTAGAGCGGCGCGCTCCACTTCTCGCACAGCCAGCCGGCGAGGCCGATATGGTCGGGATGGAGATGCGTGCCGATCACGCGCACCACCGGTTTGCCCTGGAGCTTCTCGGCGAAGATCTTCTCCCAGAGCGTTCGCGTGTCCTGCGAATTGATGCCGGTGTCGACGATCGTCCAGCCGTCCTTCTCCTCGATCAGCCACAGGTTGATGTGGTTGAGCTGGAACGGCAGCGGCATGCGCAGCCAGTGGATGCCGGGGGCGACGTTCTTGATGTCGCCGGGTTCCGGCACGTCACCACAGGGAAAGCGAAGCTGGGCCAGCAGGCGCTGGGACTCGGAGAGGGCGTCAGGCATGTTTCACCGTAGCGCAAATTTCCTCCCCATTCACATGGGGAGGTGTCGCGTAGCGACGGAGGGGTCATGCCCTCTCGTCATGGCGCCCTCTGACCCCTCCGACGGCGCAAGACGCCGCCACCTCCCCATTTGAATGGGGAGGGAAGCTACTTCAGCGCCCGCCAGGCGATGTCCTTGCGGTAGAAGCCTTCCGGCCAGTCGATCAGGTCGACGGCCCGGTAGGCGCGGGCGCGGGCTTGCTCGACGGTGGGGGCCATGGCGCTGACGTTCAGGACGCGGCCGCCATTGGCCAGGATCTTCCCGTCCGGACCGGCCTTGGTGCCGGCGTGGAATATCTGCACGCCCTCGACCTTGGCGGCCTCGGCGAGCCCACGGATCTCGCTGCCCTTGGGGTAGGAGTCGGGATAGCCCCGGGTCGCCATGATCACGGTGACGGCGGCGTCGGGCGACCAGCGCAGGTCGAGATGCTTCAATCCGCCCTCGGCGCTGGCCAGCAGCGCCGGCACGAGATCGGATTTCAGCCGCATCATCAGGACCTGGGTCTCGGGATCGCCGAAGCGGCAATTGTATTCGACCAGCCGCGGGCCCTTGGCGTCGATCATCAGGCCGGCATAGAGCACGCCCCTGAACGGCGTGCCGGCCTTCGCGAGCGCCCGCACGGTGGGCAGCACGATCTCGTCCATCGTGCGCTGCTGCATGGCGGCGTCGAAGATCGGGGCGGGTGAGTAGGCACCCATGCCGCCGGTGTTCGGGCCGGTGTCGCCGTCGAAGGCGCGCTTGTGATCCTGCGCGCCGACCAGCGGCAGGACGTGCTCGCCGTCGGTCAGGGCGAAGAAGCTCGCCTCCTCGCCCTGCATGAATTCCTCGATCACCACCGAAGCGCCGGCGGCGCCGAAGCGGTTGCCCGAGAGCATGTCGCGCACCGCCTCGATCGCCTGCTCGACCGTCTCGGCGATGATCACGCCCTTGCCGGCGGCAAGACCGTCGGCCTTGATCACGATCGGCACGCCCTGGGCCCTGATATAGGCCTCGGCTGGCCCGACCTCGGTGAAGCGCTGGTAGGCGGCGGTCGGGATGTCGTTGGCGCGGCAGAGTTCCTTGGTGAAGCTCTTGGAGCCCTCGATGCGCGCGGCGGCCTTGGACGGGCCCCAGGCCTTGATGCCCGCCTCGGCGAAGGCGTCGGCCATGCCGGCCACCAGCGGCGCGTCGGGGGCGATCACCACGAAGTCGATCTTCAGGCGCTGCGCCAGCGCCACCTGCCCTTCGATGTCCTCGGCGCCGACATCGACGCATTCGGCCACCTGCGCGATGCCGGCATTGCCCGGCGCGCTGTAGAGCTTGGTGCAGAGCGGAGAGGCCGAAATCGCCCAGCACAGGGCATGTTCGCGGCCGCCGCCGCCCACCACGAGGATTCGCATGGCGAGGCTTTGACCACAGTTTGCGCCGTGGGCACAAGCGGCTAGGTTCGGGCCCAGATGGAAAACCTCGACGCCCCGGCAGCCCCTTCCAACGTCCCTGAATTCTCGGTTTCCGAGCTTTCCTTCGCCCTGAAGCGCGAGATCGAGAGCTCGTTCCCGAGGGTGCGGGTGCGTGGTGAGATCAGCCAGCCTTCCTTCCCCCGCTCGGGCCACTGCTACTTCCGCCTGAAGGACGAGAATGCCGTGATCGACGGCGTCTGCTGGAAGGGCTCGATCCCGCGGCTGGGCATCAAGATCGAGGAGGGGCTGGAGGTCATTGCCACCGGCAAGCTCACCACCTATGCCGGCTCCTCGCGCTACCAGATCATCGTCGACCGGCTGGAACTGGCGGGCGAAGGCGCGCTGCTGAAGCTGCTGGAGGACCGGCGCAAGAAGCTGCAGGCCGAGGGCCTGTTCGACCCGGATCGCAAGCGCCCGCTGCCCTACCTGCCGCAGGTGGTGGGTGTCGTGACCTCGCCGTCAGGCGCCGTCATTCGCGACATCCTGCATCGCCTCAGCGACCGTTTCCCCTGTCACGTGCTGGTCTGGCCGGTGGCGGTCCAGGGCGAGAAGGCGGCGGGCGAGGTGGCCCGCGCCATCGCCGGCTTCAACGGACTGCCCGAAAACGGGCCCGTGCCGCGTCCCGACGTGCTGATCGTGGCGCGTGGCGGCGGCAGCCTGGAGGACCTGTGGGCCTTCAACGAGGAGATCGTGGTGCGTGCCGCTGCGGACTCGGCAATCCCGCTGATCTCCGCTGTCGGCCACGAGACCGACACGACCCTGATCGACTTCGCCTCGGACCGCCGCGCGCCCACGCCGACCGCCGCCGCGGAGATGGCGGTGCCGGTGCGCGCCGACCTGATGACCGAGACGCTCGACTACGCCAAGCGGCTGGTCAGCGGCATGACGCGCCTGCTGCGCGAGCGGTCGATGGAACTGGCCGGCCTCGCGCGTGGCCTCGGCGATCCGCGCCGCCTGATCGAGGAGCGCCAGCAGCGCGTCGATGTCAGCGGCGAGCGGCTGGCCCTGGCGACGCGCCAGCTCGTCGAGCGGCGCGCGCAACAGCTCTCGGCCGCGCGCCTCGTGAGCCCGCAGGCGGTGATCGCCGCCAAGGAACAGGCGCTGGTCGCCGAAGGCCGCGCGCTGACCCGTGCCGTCGACCGCTTCAAGAGCGACGCCCTGCAGAAGTACGCCCGCGCCTTCGACCGGCTCGACCAGCTGGGCGACCGCCTGAAGCGCCATGGCAACGATCTGCTGCTGAACGGCCAGCGCCAGGTCGACCAGGCGGCCAAGCTTCTGGAGAGCTACTCCTTCCACTCCGTCCTCAACCGCGGCTTCGCCCTGGTACGCGACCAGGACGGCCAACCCGTCCTCGCGGCCGCCGGCACCAGCACCGGCCAGACGATCAGCATCGAATTCAACGACGGCCGCATCGGCGCGCGCGTGACCGATGGCGCGGGTGCACCGAAGCCGGTTGCACCGCCGCCCGCCTCGCCGCGTCGTCGCGACGACGGCACCGGCAATCAAGGGTCGTTGCTCTGACGCACGAGCCTTGATGAAATGAAAACTGTCATCCCGAGCGAAGCCGAGGGACCTTTAAAGATCAAAGCAAAGGTCCCTCGGCTTCGCCTCGGGATGACAATAATGGTGTTGCGAGGGGAGAGCGCCAATGACCGCTGAACCGCTATCGGCCGAGACGATCCGGAACTTCATGTATGCGAGCACGGCGACCGTCTCGATGCAGATGCTGAAGCGCGGGTTTCGCAACGTGGCTGTGAACGGGGTGAAGCCGCTCAATCCGGCGGCGGCGCGGATCGTCGGGCCGGCCTACACCCTGCGCTACATTCCGAGCCGCGAGGATATCGACAAGGCGCCGAGCCCCAGCGATCCGCCGAACGCGCAGCGCACCGCGATCGAGGAATCGCCTGCGGGCTCCGTGCTGGTCATCGGCACCGAGGGCAACACGCGCTCCGGCACGCTGGGCGATATCCTGGCGCTGCGCCTCAAGGTGCGCGGCCTCGCGGGCGTGCTGAGCGATGGGGCGATGCGCGATTCTCCGGTGATCGGCAAGTTCGACTTTCCCGTCTACTGCTCGGCCGCCGCGGCGCCGCCCAGCATGGCCAACCTGCGACCCGTCGAGGTGCAGGTGCCGGTCGGCATCTGCGGCGTTCCGGTCTATCCCGGCGACATCATCGTGGCCGACGAAGACGGCGCCATCGTCGTGCCCCGGCATCTCGCCAATGAGGTCGCCCGCGATTCCTTTGAGCAGGAGCGGCTGGAGAAGTTCGTCGCGATCCGGGTGGGACAGGGCCATCCGATCACCGGCACCTATCCGCCGAACGACGAAACGAAGAAACTCTATCAGGCGTGGATCAAGGCCGGTGAGCCCGCCGGCGGGTGAAACGCATCTCAGGCCGAAGCAGCCGGAACGTGGACGAGCCGGTGATTGAGGGCTGGCATGGAAGTCTCCTGCGGGCTGACCTCAACGTAGGGAGGCCGCGGATGACTTCAACAGGTTACGCGCCGGTGAGCGGCGGGACGATCAGCCGCCGCCCTTGTCGCAGACGAAGGCCTTGAAGGTGATGATGTCGCTGGGGACGCCCTTCTTCTTGCAGTAATCCTCGAACTCCTGCGGCGTCACAGGCACCATCTTGATTGTGTGACGACGGCTGCGCCAATCCGACATGCGGCTCATCTCCTTCAGATGCCAGTCGGCATAGGAGCTGAGCGGATAGTGCTTCACGGTGCGCTGCAGCACCTCGTGGTCGGAAGCGGTCACCTTGGCGAAGTACTGGATAGCCATGCCGGTCTGCCTTCAGGAATGCGGACGCCGCATCTACCCTTCCTGGGGGGTGACCCGCAACCCACAATGAGTGGGGTCGATACGCCGCTAGGGCGCGGCGGCGTCGGGCAGGACGCGATTGCGCAGGGGCTGCCAATGGCTGTGGGGAATCTTCTGCAGCGCGTTCAGGAACTGCCGTGCGCAGCGTTCCCAGGTGAAGGTTTCTGCATGGCGGCGGCAATCCTCGGGGTCGCGCGAGACGGCAGCGAGGCAGGCCGTGCGCAGGTCCCAGTCGAGGGCACCGACCTTGGGATCGGTCACCACGTCGAGCGGTCCGGGCACCGGGTAGCCCGCGACCGGCACGCCCGAAGCCAGCGCCTCGACCATGACCAGGCCGAACGTGTCGGTGACGCTCGGGAAGACGAAGCAGTCCGCCTGTGCGTAGCGATATGAAAGTTCGTCGGTGTCCACCGAGCCGAAGAAGTGGGCGTTGGTGTAGCGGCGCTGCAGCGACTTGAGTTGCGGGCCGCCGCCCACCACCCACTTGGTGCCGGGGAGATCGAGGTCGAGGAAGGCCTTGATGTTCTTCTCGATGGCGACGCGCCCGGTATAGAGCCAGATCGGTCGCGGTTCCTTGAACTGCTCGCGCGGCTGGGGCTTGAACGCGGTGATGTCGACGCCGCGCGACCACGGCACGAGGTTCCTGAAGCCGCGCTCACTGAGTTCGTCGCGGATCGCAGGAGACACGACCAGCACGCCGGCCGACGGAGCATGGAAGCGGCGCACCAGGGCGTAGCTCCACGAGAGCGGCACCTGGATGCGGGCCTGGACATATTCGGGGAAGCGCGTGTGGTAGGCGGTGGTGAACGGAATGCCGTTACGGCGGCAGAAGCCCCGCGCCGCCCAGCCCAGCGGTCCCTCGGTGACGAGATGGATGGCATCGGGCGCGAACAGCTTCAGCATGTGGCTGAGGCGGGACGCGGGAAACAGCGACAACCTGATCTCGGGATAGGTCGGGCAGGGCAGGGTGCGAAAGCGGTCGGGGCCGAACACCTCGACCTCGTGGCCCTCGGCGCGAAGGAGCCGCGAGACGATCTCGAGCGTACGGACGACGCCGTTGATCTGGGGCCGCCAGGCATCGGTAACGATGGCAATGCGCAAGGGCTACTCCGCGGCCAGTTGAACGTGAGACAAGGGAAGCCGTGACGAGCGACGGGCCACCTCGTCCGCCCAGTGGACGATGCGCAGGCGGCCGTCGAAATCCTCGACGAGCGCCGTGCAGCTCTCGACCCAGTCGCCGTCGTTGCAGTAGAGCACGCCGTCGATCATGCGCATCTCGGCGTGATGGATGTGGCCGCACACGACGCCATCGACACCGCGGTGGCGGGCCTCGCTGGCCACCGCATTCTCGTAGTCGTTGATGAACTGCACGGCGTTCTTGACCCGGTGCTTCAGGTAGGCCGAGAGCGACCAGTAGGGCAGGCCGAGCTTGCGGCGGCCCCAGTTGAAGATGGTGTTCAGGCGCAGCGCCGCGGCATAGGCCCAGTCGCCGAGAATGGCGAGCCAGCGGGCATAGCGCACGATGCCGTCGAACTGGTCGCCGTGGATCACCAGCAGCTTCTTGCCGTCCGGTGTTTCGTGGATGACCTCGTCCTCGACTCGCACGTCGCCGAAGGTGAGCTGGCAGTATTGCCGCGCCGCCTCGTCGTGGTTGCCGGGAATGTAGACGACGTTTGTGCCCTTGCGGGCCTTGCGCATGATCTTCTGCACGACGTCATTGTGGGCTTGCGGCCAGTACCACCAGCGCTTGAGTCGCCAGCCGTCGACGATGTCACCCACCAGATAGAGATGCTCGCTCTCGTTCTTCCTCAGGAAGTCGAGCAGCAGCTCGGCCTGGCAGCCGCGTGTGCCGAGATGGATGTCGGACAGGAAGATCGCTCTATGGCGGGCAGGCTGGTTGCGGTCGTGGAGTGTCATGTGGAAGGAACGGTCATGTGGATAATGGTCGACCGACACAAAATATGTTGTGCACGATTGCAGGGTACGCATTGGATTGTGTATGGGAGCCGTTGCGTGGAGGTGTATCGGTTGTGACTGTTCGATGACATTCGCCTCGGCTACCGGCCCCGCTACATCGGTGCTCCTCATTTTCAATCCGACGGCCGGCCGCCGGCGCCGCGGCCTGGTCGATGAGGTCGTGGGCCGTGTGCGCGCCCAGGGCTGGACGGTCGATCTCGTGGAGACGGCGGCGCCGGGCGATGCCCGCCGTTATGCCGAACAGTGCGATGCCGGACGCTATGGCGTGATTGCCGTCGCCGGCGGCGACGGCACGATCAACGAGGTGGTGAACGGACTCGCTGCCCGCGCCGCCACGGCGCCGCCGCTCGCTCTCGTACCGTTGGGGACCGCCAACGTGCTGGCGCACGAGCTGGGGCTGGGCTCGACGGCCGCGGCGCTTGCCGAGGCGATCATCGCCGGACGCGAAGTGCTGATGCATCCGGGCCAGGCCAGTGGAACCGGGCGTCCGCGCTGCTTCTCGCTGATGGCCGGCGCCGGCTTCGACGCCAAGGTGGTGGCGGGCGTGAGCTCAGGCCTGAAGCGGCGCTGGGGCAAGATCGCCTATGTCTGGCGCTCGCTGGTCGAGGCGAGGCGCTACCGGCCGGTGCGCTATGCCGTGGAGATCGACGGCGTTGCCCACGAGGCCGCGTCGGTGATCGTGACGCACGCCCGACACTATGCCGGCCCCTATGTCGTGGCGCCGGAAGCGTCGCTCGACGCGCCGCTGCTGCATGTCTGCCTGTTCGAGCGCTGGGGCTGGATGCACGCGCTGCGCTTCGGCGCGGCCCTCGTGCTGGGCGCGCTGCCGCGGACACCGGGTTATCGTGTCGTGGCCGGCCGCGAGGTCAATATCTCGGTTCTGAACGATGCCGGCGAACGGCGACGCCAGCCCGTCCAGATCGACGGCGACGATGCGCTGACATTGCCAGTATCGATCGGCCTCTCGACCGAGGCCGTGCGGTTGTTGAGGCCGGCTTAGAGTTTCCGGATCCGATAGAAACGCCACCACCGACCTCATGCTGAGGAGCGCGCCGCAGGCGCGTGTCTCGAAGCATGGGCACGAGCACCGCGCCTGTTGCCGATCCTTCGAGACGCGGCCTACGGCCGCTCCTCAGGATGAGGGAGTGCGTGTCGACTCCAAGCGGAAAAGTCTGGAACGCCGTTACCGGACGGCCTGCAAGCGGCGCACCGACTCCTGCGTCGGATGGCCGTCGGCCGGCAGGGCCTGCTGCTGCTGGAACAGGCGCAGCGCCGAGCGGGTCTTGGGGCCCAACAGCCCGTCGGCCTCGTCCTTGTAGAGGCCGAGGCGGGCCAGGCGCATCTGCATGTCGATCACCGTGTCGCGCGAGATCGGCGCGTCGTCGGCGGGGGCCTGCTGCTGCACCGGCGGGCCGCCGGCGATCTGGCGCGCGAGGATGCCGACCGAGAGCGCGTAGAGCGTCGAGCGGTTCCAGTTCATCACCGCCTTGAAGTTCGGGTAGACGATGAAGGCCGGGCCGCGGAAGCCGGCGGGCAACAGGATCGAGGCGGCGTCGTCGACCGGGGGCAGCGCGCCGCCGTTCATCTTCTTCACGCCCATCGCGGCCCATGCCTTCACCGGCTTCTCGACCGTCGTGTCGGCCTGTTCCAGGGGGAAGCCCGCCGGCAGCATCACCTCTTCGCTGGACGGCAGGCCGGGCTTGAAGCCGACGCCGCGCAGGTAGTTGGACGCCGAGGCGAAGGCGTCGGGCAGGCTGTTCCAGATATCGATCCTGCCGTTGCCGTCGCGATCGACCGCCCATCGGGTGAAGGTCGAGGGCATGAACTGCATGTTGCCCATGGCGCCGGCCCACGAGCCGCGCATCTGGTCGCTGGTCATATGGTTGCTGTTGAGGATGCGCAGCGCCTGGACCGTCTCGTTGCTGAAGAATTCGCGGCGCTTGGTCATGCAGGCGAGCGTCGCGACGGAGCGCACGACGCGGAAGTCGCCCATGTAGGTGCCGTAGTTCGTCTCGATGCCCCAGAAGGCCATCAGGTACTGAGGCGGTACACCGTACTCCGCCTGCAGCTGGTCGAGCAGGGCGCGATGCTGCGCCAGCTTCTGCTGACCCTTCTGAATGCGATCGAGCGACACGGTGCCGCCGACATACTTGGCGTAGGTCAGCGAGAACTCGGGCTGGCGGTTGTCGAGATCGACGACCTTCTGGTCGGGGGTCAACCCCTGGAAGGCGCGATCGATGACCGATGCCGGCACGCCCTGCTTCAGCGCATCGGCCTTGATGCCGGCCAGGCAATCGCGGAAGCCGCCGTCCTGTCCGAAGGCCGGCGCGACCGCGAGGCTGCCGAGGAGCGCCGTCGTTGCGGCAAGAGTCTTGAGCGGGGGCATGAAGGTCATGCCCGCCAGTTTATCACGAGCCGGCGACGGTCAGCCCTTCAATTCTCACGGTCGGGGCGTTGGTCGAGCTCTTGAATTCGAGGTCGTTCGCGGCCGTCATGTTGAGGAACATGTCCTTCAGGTTGCCCGCGACGGTGATGCCGCTCACCGGCCAGGCAAGCTCGCCGTTTTCGATCCAGAAGCCGGAGGCGCCGCGGCTGTAGTCGCCGGTCACGCCGTTGACGCCGAAGCCGATCATGTCGGTGATGTAGAGGCCGCTCTTGATGTCGCCGATCAGCTCCTTGACCGACAGCTTGCCCTTCTCGAGATAGAAATTCGAGGTGGTGGGCGAGGGCGGACCGGAGACGCCGCGCGAGGCGTGACCGGTCGGCTTCAGGTTGAGCTGCCGGGCAGCCGCGAGGTCGAGCAGCCAGGTGGTGAGCACGCCGTCGTCAATGACGGCGCGGCGCGACGTCGCCAGGCCTTCGGCGTCGAACGGGCGGCTGCCCAGCCCGCGCTGGCGCAGCGGATTGTCGAGGATGCGGATGCCTTCGGCGAAGACGCGCTCACCCATCTTGTCCTTCAGGAAAGACGTGCCGCGCGCCACGGCGCGACCGTTGATGGAGCCGGCGAGATGGCCGATCAGGCCGCCCGAGACGCGGCGGTCGTAGATTACCGGCACGCGCGCGCTCTGCGCCTTGCGCGGGTTGAGACGGCGCACGACGAACTTGCCGGCATTGCGGCCGACCTTGGTGGCCGACATCAGGTCTTCCAGGTGGACCGCGCTTGTCCACTCATAGTCGCGTTCCATGCCGGTCCCCTCGCCGCCCAGCACCGAGCAGGACAGGGAGAAGCCGCTGCGACGGTAGCCGCCGGAGAAGCCGTTGCTGGTGGCCAGCATGACGGAGGTGCGGCCCCAGCCGGCCTCGGCGCCTTCGGAATTGGTGACGCCCTTTACGGCGCGAGCGGCATCCTCGGCCTCGGAGGCCATGGCGATCAGCTTCTTGGCCGTGGGGCGCGTCTTGTCATCGAGGTCGAGGTCGGGCCACGACCGGGCCAGCAATTCCTCGGGCGCGAGGCCGCAGACCGGGTCTCCCGGCACGGCGCGCGCCATGTCGACGGCGCGGCTCGCCAGTTCCCGCAGCGAGGCCGGCGCGAAGTCGGTCGAGGAGACGAAGGCCTGGCGCTTGCCCACGAAGACGCGCAGGCCGAGGTCGCGGCCCTCGCTGCTCTCGAGCTTCTCGCGCTTGCCCAGTCGCTGCGCCACCGAGATCGACTCGCCGTTGACGTAGAGCGCGTCGGCCGCATCGGCGCCGAACTCCTTCGCCCACTTGAGCAGGTCGGACAGCAGATTGGCATCGGGAGCCCCGGCTGGCCGCGCGTTGCGCGCGATCTTGGCCACGGCCTTGGCGACAGGCTTGCGCGCCATTTTGGGCGGCGGGCGCCTGGCAGCCTTCGGGGCCGCCTTCACGACTTTCTTCCCGGGCGCTGCCTTCTTCGGCGCGGCCTTCTTCACCACTTTCCGGGTGGCGGGCTTTGCCGACTTGCGTGCCGGCTTCTTCGGGGAGGATTTGGGGGCGGTCTTTTTCGCTTTGGCCATGAGGCCGTTCTACGCGCTATCGGCCCGTGTCGTCGAGATAGTAGGAGAAGAACAACACGCCTGTCGCGGCGATGCCCAGTGTCCAGAATGTGGCGCGCACGATGTCGGCGATCATCGCCTGCTCGGGCCACAGCCGTCCGACGGCATCGGCCACGAACTGGTGGCCGAGGATGCCGATCATCGCGCCCAGCGTGAGAGAAATCGCGGCGTTCCAGACGTGACGGGCGCCGCGCATGAGCGGCCCTTCCGCCCGCCGGCGTGTCGCAACAGGATCGGGAAGCGCCACTTTTCAGTCCATGGACGTTGCGGGGCGCGCGGAAGGTCTCCCGCGCGCGCGGATGCTAACGCCCGCCCGAAAGGGGCGGTACCGCTATTTGAGCGCCGCCGCGCGGTTGGCGGCGCAGGTCACGGCCTTGAGCGAGGCGGCCACGATGTTCGAGTCCATGCCGACGCCCCACAGGACCTTGCCGCCCGGCGTCTCGGCCTCGATGAAGCTTACGGCCTGGGCGTCGGAGCCGGCGCCCGTGGCGTGCTGGTGATAGTCGCGGACCCGGATCTGGATGCCGCAATTCTTGCCCAGCGCGTCGACATAGCCCGCGATCGGACCGTTGCCGCGACCCGAGATGGTCGCCGGCTTGCCGTTGAGGGTCACCTGGGCATCGAGAAGACGCACGTCGGGATGATTGGGGTCCGGCACCGTCGTGTGGCTGTCGAACTCCACCGGAGAGGTGTTCTCGAGATACTCCTTGCGGAACGTGTCCCAGATCAGCGCCGGCTGGATCTCCTTGCCCGTCTCGTCGGCGATCTGCTGGATCACCTTGGAGAATTCGACCTGCAGCAGGCGCGGCATGTCGATGCCGTAGTCGCTCTTCAGGATGTAGGCGATGCCGCCCTTGCCCGACTGGCTGTTGATGCGGATGATCGCCTCGTAGCTGCGGCCGAGATCGGCCGGGTCGATCGGCAGGTAGGGCACTTCCCAGACCTTGCTGTTGGACGCTTCGAGCGACTTGAAGCCCTTGTTGATCGCGTCCTGATGCGAGCCCGAGAAGGCGGTGAAGACGAGGTCGCCGCCATAGGGATGGCGCGGATGGACGGGCAGCTGGTTGCAGTATTCGACCGTCTGGCGGATCTCGTTGATGTTCGAGAAGTCGATCTCGGGATCGACGCCCTGCGTGAACATGTTGAGGCCCAGGGTCACCAGGTCGACGTTGCCGGTGCGCTCTCCGTTGCCGAACAGGCAGCCCTCGATGCGGTCGGCGCCGGCCATGTAGCCGAGCTCGGCCGCGGCCACGCCGGTGCCGCGGTCGTTGTGCGGATGCAGGCTGAGGATGATCGAATCGCGATCCTTGAAGTTGCGATGGCACCATTCGATCTGGTCGGCATAGACGTTGGCCGACGACATCTCGACCGTGGCCGGCAGGTTGAAGATCATCTTCTTCTGCGGGGTCGGCTTGTAGATGTCGGCGACCGCCGCGCAGATGTCGCGCGCGAATTCGAGCTCGGTGCCGGTGAAGCTCTCGGGCGAATACTCGAACACCCATTCGGTCTTCGGATCGGCATCGGCCAGCTGCTTGACCAGCTTCGCGCCCGAAACCGCGATGTCGATGATGCCCGCAGTGTCGAGGCCGAACACGACGCGGCGCTGCAGAGTCGAGGTCGAGTTGTAGAGATGGACGATGACTCGCTTGGCACCGCGGCAGGCCTCGAAGGTGCGCTCGATCAGCTCGGGACGGCTCTGCGTCAGCACCTGGATGGTGACGTCGTCGGGGATCATCTTCTTCTCGATGAGTTCGCGCACGAACTCGAAGTCGGTCTCCGAAGCGGCCGGGAAGCCGATCTCGATCTCCTTGAAGCCCATCTCGCAGAGCAGCTTGAACATGCGCGTCTTGCGGTCCGAATCCATCGGCTCGATCAGCGCCTGGTTGCCGTCGCGCAGGTCGACCGCACACCAGATCGGCGGCTTGGTGATCACGGCATTCGGCCACTTGCGGTCGGGGAGGGGCACGGGCTTGAAGGGCACGTACTTCTCGGCCGCGATCGGCATCATGGGCTTCTGGGGATTCTGGGATGACATGACGGGTAGCTCCTCGCGCCGCGCACGGCCGTATGGCTCAAACGAACACTGCGATGGATGGAATGGAGGCGGCGACTGATTGGGGAAACAGAGACGAACGACAAGCGATCCGCAGGGCCCTTCCGAGTGTCCCGGTCGGGCGGCGGATCAGCCGATAAGTCGTAGCGTCGTCAGTCGCAGCATGATGGGGGCGACAATCGTCGATTTGGTCGCGCCCGTCAACCGCCGGTGTCGAGGCAATTTCGCCTTGGCTTTCCTCTCCCATTCAGATGGGGAGGTGGCCCGAAGGGCCGGAGGGGTCATGTGTTGCGAGGTGTGCCTGACCCCTCCGTCGGCGATTACGCCGACACCTCCCCCGATGGCGGGGGAGGGAACTTGATCTGGAGATCAGATGAGGTCACCGCAGCGGGACGTTCACGCCGATGCTGAGATTACCGCCGGGATAGACTGGGCCGTACGCAGGCGCGTAGGCCACCGGCGGGGCATAGACAGGAGCGGGGTAAACGACCACCGGACGGGGGGCGTAATAGACCGGGCGAGGCGGCTGAACGACGACGACTTCGCGATCGTAGTAGTATTGATGATGGTGCTTATGGTGGCCCCGGCCCTTCTTCCAGTCGTCGGCCATCGCGGCCGACGCGGTGAGCATGACGGCGCCCGCGATCGCGAGTGAACCAGCCAGACGCAGGACCTCGATGTTCATTTTCCGGTCTCCTTTGCTGCAGAATGAAACGTCTGCAGGAGCGGGATGTTGCCTGCGAATTCGCCCGTGAAGGGTGACCAACTTGTGGTAAGCGGGAAGGAAGAAGCGGAGGAAAATTCAGATGGCAGGTCCGTTGGACGGCGTTCGCATTCTCGACTGCACGACCGTCGTGCTGGGTCCGTGGGCGGCGCAGCAATTGGGCGATCTCGGGGCGGACGTCATCAAGATCGAGCCGCCGGAAGGCGACACGACGCGCCAGCTCGGGCCCGCCCGCAATCCCGGCATGTCGGCCTTCTATCTCGGCTGCAATCGTTCCAAGCGTTCCATTGTGCTCGACCTCAAGCAGGAGGCCGGCCGCGCCGCCCTGTTCAAGCTGGCCGAGACGGCCGACGTCATCATGCACAACTACCGGCCCGAGCCGGCCAAGCGCCTCGGCGTCGAGTACGAGAAGTTCGAGAAGGTCAATCCACGCATCGTCTATCTCGCGACCTATGGCTATCGCGCTGCCGGTCCGATGGGCGCCAAGGCGGCGTATGACGACATCATCCAGGCCGGTTCCGGCCTCGCCGCGCTCCAGACCGTCGTGGCCGGCCAGCCGCGCTTCCTGCCGACGATCGTGGCCGACAAGACGAGCTCCAACGGCGTGGTCTCGGCCCTGCTGGCCGCCCTGTTCGCGCGCGAGCGCACCGGCAAGGGCCAGTCGGTCGAGGTGCCGATGTACGAGACGCTGGTCTCGTTCGTGATGGTCGAGCATCTCTACGGCGAAACCTTCAAGCCGGCGCTCGATACGGCGGGCTACAAGCGCGTGCTGAACAAGGAGCGCCGGCCGTATCCATCCAAGGACGGCTACTTCGCGCTGCTGCCCTACACCGACAGCCACTGGCGCGAGTTCTGCACCCTGGTCGGCCGCGAGGACCTCGCCAGGGACGCGCGGTTCCAGGGCCTGGCCAACCGCCTGAAGAACGTCGAGCAGTATTACTCGACGCTTGCGGGGCTTTGTGCCGAGCGCACCAATGCCGAATGGGTGGCGTTGCTCAAGAACTCCAACGTGCCGCACGGGCCGGTGAACACGCTCGACGATCTGTTCGTCGATCCGCAGCTCGAGGCGACCGGCTTCTGGAAGGAAGTCGACCACCCGACCGAGGGGAAGCTGCGCATGACCGACATCCCGCCCCGCTTCAGCAAGACCAAGCCCGAGATCACCCGCCTGCAGCCACGGCTGGGCGAGCACAGTGTCGAGGTGCTGCAGGAGGCTGGCTTTACGCAGGGTGAGATCGACTCCATGCTCAAGTCGGGCGCGACCAGGACGGGCTGAGTCCGCCTCGACACGCAGCAGGGCGCGGCTGCTTCGGGAGCGGCGATGCTCCAGGCATGGCCTTTACGCAGTGCGAAATCGCGGCCATGCTTCCTCCCAGGCGCGCTCGAGACGGCCCGGACCGTCAAAATAATTCGCGCCACAGGGAGGCTATCGATGATCGTGCGTCCGTCGCGGCGTGATGTGCTGCGTTATGGTTCTGCCGCTGCGGTTGCAGCGGCCCTGCCGGCTCCTGCCATCGGGCAGGGAGCATGGCCCAACAAACCAATCCGGATCATCTGCGGCTATCCGGCGGGCGGTCTCACCGACGCCTTCGCCCGAGCCTATGGCGAGTACATCTCCCAGAAGACCGGCCAGCCCGTGTCGGTCGAGAACAAGACCGGCGCCAGCGGCGCCATCGCGGCCGAGCAGGTGAAGTCGGCGGCGCCCGACGGCTACACGCTGATGTGGACGATCTCGACCACCCTGATCATGAACAAGGTGCTGTTCAAGAAACTGCCCTATGACCCGGACAAGGATTTCGTCCTGATCTCGTGGATGGACGCGGGCCACCTGCCGCTCATCGTGAACAGCAAGCTGCCGGTGAAGAACCTTGCCGAGCTCGCCGACTATGCCCGCGCCAACAAGACCAGCCTCGGCACCTACGGCGCCGGCTCCTACAGTCACGTCGCCGTCGAGGCGCTGAACCGCCACTACAAGCTCGGCATGGAAGCGGTGCATTATCGCGGCGAGGCGCCGATGTGGCAGGATGTGGCCTCGGGCGCGGTGCAGGGCGGCAGCGGCAGCGTCGCAGCCGCGTCGGGAGTGCTGCAGTCGGGCAATGGCCGGCCCATCGCCGTGCCGACCATGGAACGCATGAAGAAGCTTCCGGACGTCCCCACCTTCTACGAGCAGGGGGTGACCGACAAGGCCTTCCAGGTCCAGGGCTGGATTGGCCTGGTCGGTCCCGCGGGCATGCCCAAGGAGATCGTGCAGAAGCTCTCGGACCTCATGGTCGAGGGCGGCAAGAGCGAGCGCATCCAGAAGATCCTCGCCACCTTCGGCATCGACAATGCCGCCCGCGACCACGTCTTCTTCGAGAAGATCGTGGCCGAGCAGGGACCGATCTGGATCGACCTGGTGAAGGGCCTGAACATCGAACCACAGTAGCCGCAGCTACCGGGAATAAAGGCGCTCGGGCGGGTTGTTCCCGCCCGACTCATGTCGACAACCGAAATTGTGAGGAATTTCGCCGCTTTGCGATTGCGTCCGTGCACGTGGAAATTGTACTTGTAGAGCAACTGCAAATGGCGAATTTCGTCAGCGACCGTACGGAAAGGAATTCACCTCTTCATGGCTCTCGACGTCTATGTCGGGTCGCTTACGCGCTATTACGCCGGTGCCTGGGAAAATCTCGTCGAGAGAGCCCTTCGTGAGCGGGGCGCGCCGCCTGCTGTTCGGTCGGCCACGCCGACCGACGCGGCCAAGAGCCAGGATCGTATCCGTGCGAGAGTGATCGCCTGGCGCGCCGTGCTTGCAAAGGCCCTGGGCGATCGTCTTGCCAGGCCGCTCGAGTGGGACGAGACGGAGGCGGCTCCCTGGTTCACCCATCGTCCCGGCTGGGACGGGTTCGGGTCGCTCGTCCTGTGGGCGGCCTATTCCGAGCACCCGGCGTTGCGGTTGCCTGAAATCCTGCCGGAGGAATGGGACCACGATGTCGCCCTGATGCGGTCGACCGCGGAAGGCTTTCGCTCGCGCTATTCCCATCTGGCCCGCAACGTGGAGATGTGGCTGCCGGTGGCTTTCGAGATCACCTTCGAGGGCGAGGATGTCGAGGGCCGGCGGGTTGTCATGGGCTCCGTGACGACGCTGCGCCGCCAGCTCGCCGACCTGAATGCGGCAACCTGGAAGGCGTCCGCCGCCGATATCGCAGTATGGGGCCAGATGCCGCCCGAGAGGCGGACCGTAGAGGAGTGCGCGCGTTACGCCTTTGCGCTCCTCACCGACCTGGCGCAGCGGGCGCACGCCGAGCGTCTGCCGATGAAGCTCGATCACTGACGAAAAACGCCCGCGGGGTGAACCGCGGGCGCTTCGTGGACAGGCCTTGTCCGGACGTCTCAGGCTGCGCTGGGCGCCGGCGGCGTCTCTGTCGCCGGGCGGTTGCGACGGTCGGCCATGAACTGGTCGAACTCGGCGCGGTCCTTGGCGGCGCGCAGTTTGTCGAGGAAGTCGCGGAACTCGCGCTGCTCCTGATCGAGGCGGTTGATCGTCTCCTCGCGATACTCGTCGAAGGCGACGTTGCCGCTGCTGCTGCGGCGGCCCCATCCGGACCGGCGCTTCCAGCCCTGGAATTCCTCACGGCACGAGCGGCCATCGGGCATGTTCCAGTGACCATAGCGCTTCGAGCAAAACATGCGTCCACTCCCTTTGAGATAGATGAGAAGGGCCAGGCCAACCGGCCAGAACAGGATGAAGCTCAGCACCAGGAGCGCAATCCACGCCGGCTTGCCGAGGTCGTCTATTTTTTCGATCAGGCCCATGAGGGAGCCCCCTTTTGCTGATGTTAACGATGTGAATGTTAACGACATTTACATTGGGGTCGCCGACCCAGTGAGTCAAGGGCCCGTCGAAAACTTTCAGCGCGAAGAGGGAAAACCCAGCCCCTGCATATAGATGAGCACTTCTGACTCGAGCAGTTCCTCGGCCGACATGGGCAGCGCGCGCCGGCCGGAATCGCCGCGCCCGAACAGCGAGGCGATGCCGTGCGCCATAGACCAGATGTGCAGGCTCATCATCAGCGCGGGCGGACGCCCCGCGGCCGGGAGCAGGACGACGAGCTGGTCGGCGGCCGCCCGCAGCACGGCGAAGGCCCGTTCCGACGCGGCGCGCAGCTCTGGATTGAGGTCGGGGGATATCCCCGATTCGAACATCGCCGCGTAATAGGCCGGTTCGGAGCGTGCGAATGTGAGATAGGCCTTGCCGATATTGTGGAAGGCGGTGACCGGATCGGGTTTGCCGGCGGCCCAGCCGGTGGACAGCATCGCCGCAAAGCGCTCGAAACCCTCGCGCGCCACGTCGGCCATCAGCGCGTCGCGGTCGCGGAAATGGCGGTAGGGCGCCGCCGGGCTCACGCCCGCGGACCGCGCTGCATCGGCAAAGGTGAAGCCCGCCGGTCCCTTTTCCTTGATCAGCTCGCGGGCGGCCTTGATCAGCGCCTCGCGCAGACTGCCGTGGTGATACTTCCGCTCCTCACGGTCGTTGCGCTTCCAGCTCATGTTAAGGAACTTTACATTAATCCCGGCTGATGCAACAGGAACTAGCGCGAGACTTCGCCGACCAGGATGTCTTCCGTCACCTTGCCGGCGAGTTCGTCTTCCGGTTCGATCAGGCGCTTCTTCTTCCAGTCGCCCTTGGCGTAGAGGCAGAGCGTGATCAGCGCCGTGACGATGTTGGCGATCGGCAAGGCCCACCAGATTCCCTGCTCGTGCAGGTCCGTGTGCTTGGAGAGGACGTAGGCGAGCGGAAACTGCACGACCCACTGCGAAACCAGCGTGAGCACCATGGTCAGCACCATGTTGCCCGACGCGCGGAACACGCCGGTCAGCGCGAACTGCAGGCCGAGGAAGCCCCAGGCGAGCGACATGATGCGCAGGAAGCCTGCGCCGGCTTCGATGACGGCGGCATCCCCCGGCACGAAGACGGCAACGAGCTGGGGCGCGAACAGGAAGACGATGATGCCGAAGACGGAGAGGCTCGCGAATCCGAGCAGCCCGCCGAGGCGCCCGATCTGCGCCGCGCGCTCGATGTTGCCGGCGCCGATGTTCTGGCCCACCAGGGTCGAGATCGCCATCGACAGGCCCATGGCCGGCACCATGACGACCTGCAGGATGTTCGAGCCGACGCCATAGGCCGCCAGCGTCAGCGTGCCGAAGCTCGCGATCAGGAACGTCAGCACCATCAGGCCCAGCGCCCGTGCCGAGAGTTCGATGGAGGCGGGCAGGCCGAGGAAGAACGCGCGCTTCACATAAGTGAAGTCTGGAATGAAATCGCGGCGCCGCACATGGATGCCGTGCAGGCCGATGCGCAGGACGGCAATGCCGATGATGGCGGCGATCGCCTGGGTGATCAGCGTGGCGATGGCCGCGCCCATCAGGCCGTAGCCCGGAACCGGCCCCCAGCCGAAGATCAGCAGCGGAGCCAGCACGAAGTTCAGGAACACCGTGCCCAGCACGATGTAGACCGGCAGAGCCGGCCTGCCGATGCCGCGCATGATCGCCTGGAAAACGAAGAAGGTGAAGTTGAAGACGATGCCCACGAACGAGACGCGCATGAAGCCCAGCGCCCCGGGATAGACGTCGGGCCCGACGCCCATCAGCCGCAGCAGGGCCGGCGAGCAGAAATAGCCGATCGTGCCCAGCACCACCGACGCCAGGATCACCATGAGCAGCGTCTGGCCCGCGACATGCGCGACCATCTTGTCGTTACGCGCGCCGACATACTGCGCGATGAGTGTCGAGCCGGCGAGCGACAGGCCCGAGCCGATGGCGAAGGTGAGGAACAGCACGGGAAAGCTGATCGACACCGCGGCCACCGCCGCGCCACCGAGGCGGCCGACCCAGAAGGCATCGATGATCTGGTAGGCCGACTGCAGCACGTTAGCCGCCACGATCGGTACGGCGAGCGTCAGCAGCGAACGAAGGATCGGACCTTCGAGGAGAGCGTTCTTTGCGGGAGACACTCGGGTCTTCTGACGACGCAATGAGACTTTTCTGCGAGCCTCGACGTTCGAGAAATCGTTGGGGCTCCCGTCACATCGAGTGCGGCAAAGGTCCCTCGCTATCGCTCGGGATGACA